>JBKCXY010000226.1:0-4089 GCA_046315835.1 Pseudobdellovibrionaceae bacterium
GACTCGAAGGTCCATGGGGGCCAGCTCCTGAGGGACAGTTAGTACTCATCCAGTCAGAGTTAATCACGACATCAGTAGCACCATTTCCGTAAAAATCAGAAGGTTCGTAAACCTGAGCCAACAAAAGGTTCAAGCCGCCGACAATGGCGCCAGCGGAAGCTGCTAAAAGAAGGGCACTTGCGGCTATCGCAAGCTTAGAACTGTGCTTTTTCAAAAGGCGTGCTTTGAAAAAACTCACGGTGACTCTCCCTTTCCTCACGAGCATCGCTGCTCTACCCTTACTTTTCGGCAGGACCTGATCAGAAGTTGAACGAAAAACCTGTCTCAAGGTGAATCGTCTCATTCGAGGATTTCAGTTGTGCCTAGGCTCTATTTTGCTAGTATTAAGGGCGGAAAGGCAACTATGAGTTTAATGCATCTCTCACGGCGTTCTTTTGTGTCTCAAACTTGGGCGCTGACTTTGGCGAGCTTAAAGTCTCGCTATCGCAATACAGTGAGTGGGTTTTTGTGGGTTCTGTTGAGTCCGCTCCTTCAGTATGGAGCGCAAGCTTATGCCTTCTATTTTATCCTTAAACTCCCCGTGGACAATTATCCCGTATTTCTGTTGTTAGGTCTCATCCCTTGGATCTTTATTATTTCCAGCGTTGAAATGAGCACTGGAAGTTTCACGAATCAAGGTCGTTTGCTGAAGTCTTTCCCCATCCACCCGTGGGTGCCCTTGATGGCGCAGATCGCAGACAATCTGATCAATTTTGCCTTGGTTTTTCTTTTCCTCATGATTCCAGTAACCATTCTGACTTCTTTTCAGGCGATCAGTCTATTGGTGCTGCCGCTGGCACTCTTGCCGATTTTTGTGGGGACCTTTTCCCTCAGTCTTCTTTTAAGTACTTTGAATGTGTTCTTTCGAGATACGAAATTTATCGTGAGTTTTTCAACCAGCATCTTGTTCTTCCTCACACCTGTATTTTATCCTGAATCCATCATCCCTGAAGACTTTCGTTGGGTGCCGGCTGTGAACCCCATTTACTATATGATCCGGCCTTTTCGGGGTTTAGAAACCGCTTTTGAAGGCTCCCAGTTTTGGATTCATCTCGGCGAAGCTTATGTGGTGGCGGGTGGGCTGATGCTGTGGGCTATCTGGTATTGGGGAAGGAAGAAAAATGAACTCTACTTCAATATCTAAAGTTATTCTTGAAGTGAAAAAGTTGAACTTGGTGTTTCACCCTCAGACCTATCGCAATGACAGTCTTCGGGATCAATTTGTTCGAGCCACACAAAATCCGTTGAAGTTTCTTTTGAAAGAACCGGAACGACTTCATGTTTTGAAGAATCTGGAATTTACAATTTCCCAGGGCGAGCGAGTGGGTCTTTTGGGTTTGAATGGCGTGGGAAAAACTTCGCTCTGTCGTGCTATTGCGGGATTCTATAACACCGGCTTAAATATTGTGACTGTTCATGGGAAAGTGCGAGCCATCTTTGATACCACCATGGGGATTTATCCGGAACTCACAGGGCGCGAGAACGCTGAGCTTTTGGCTGAATTCATGTACGCTGAGGCTTCTGACCGCGCAGAATTGGTGAAAGAAGCCCTTGAATTCTCAGAGCTTGGGACTTTTTTAGATACTCCTTTTAAAAATTACTCCAATGGAATGCAGGCCAGATTGTGTCTGTCCTTGGTTTCAGCGCGGCCCACAGATCGATTGATTTTGGATGAGGTGTTTGAAGGCGCCGATTTGTTTTTTAAACAAAAAATTTCCCAGCGAGTGCTCAAGATGATTCATGACAGCGGAGCTGTGATTTTTGTCTCTCATGATCCAGCTCAAATGAAAGAAGTCTGTAATCGCGTGCTCATCCTGAATCAAGGCGAGCTCATTTTTGATGGCTCGCCTGAAGAAGGGCATGAGATTTACAAAAAAATGGATCCGCAGTCCTCGGGTCAGTTTCAGGGTCTTTCTAATAATTCGGGATCATGAGGTCCCTGGTAGGCAAACTGCCCTGAGCCTAAATAATGAACAGGCACAATCGTGCAATTCTTCAGTCCAAAAGTTTGTGGAATTTCAGGCTCAATCCAGTGAATAAAATTTCGAATGACCATTCCATGAGAGAAAAACGCTAAAGTTTTCTCCGAATGTGCCTCAAGATAATGGGTGAGGGCCGTTCTCATTTTCTCAGCGAGCTCTTTTTTGGTTTCTCCTCCGGGAAGGCCCACATGGTAAGTGTCTCGATGAGGAGAGCGCCAAAGCTGCAGGGCCTCAGAGCCCACGAGTTGTTCTACCTCTTCGTAAGTGAGGCCTTCGGCTTCACCCAAATTCGCCTCACGCAGTCGTGCGTCCACCAGAATGGTGCCTTGGAAGCTGGCTTGGGCTGTTTGGTGGGCTCGCAAAAGGTCAGAGGAAATCGCAAGATCAATCGCTTTCGGCAGAAGGAGCGGAGCCAGAGATTTAGCTTGAGCAAAGCCCTGTTCGTTGAGGGGACGATTGGTGTGGCCTTGGAATTTTCCAAGTTGATTCCAGTCGGTTTCCCCATGGCGGATCATATAAAATAATCTCATGGATTCAGGATCTTCAATCTCACGAAAGTCGGCAAGTGAGGAATCAAATAACTGATTGCGAAAATCACAGCACCGCCCAAAATCCACCAAAGGACAAGATCAAAGGTGAGCTCGGCCGAGATCATCCAGAAAAATCCTAAGGATAAAGAAATGAGGTAAGCGAGCATTGAGGGCAGGTTCTTTTGCATTTTTCGCCATTCAAAGGACGAAAGAACTAAATTCGAAATCATCAGAGTTCCTAAAAAATAAAAACTCCCGCACAATATTTGGCAGCCAATAGGGCCTGCGAACATGAAATACTCCATCAGTCCATGTCCTTCATGGCCATAGCCAAATCCAAACTGCGGACAAACAGCCAGAGACACGGCTGATGAAGCAAAATGCAAAAGCACGAGCTTTAAATGAATCAAGAAGAGAGGCGGATTGATCGCCGTTTCGAGTTTCCCCAAAAGTTCGGCATGGACCTGATTCTGGCCAGGGAAATTTTCGTTCATGGGGAAACTCCTTTCTTGAGTTTTCTCAGCGCTCGACTGAACAGCTTGCGAAGATTGACTTCAGTCTCATCCATGAGAACACTCATTTCTTGGTAATCTAAATCTTCCACGAATCTCTTCACCAAAAGCTCCTGCGTCCTCGCATCCAAGTCTTGAATCAAAACCCTAAAATCCTCGGCCTCCTGAGGAATAGGAGAGGGGGCGGCCATTTGTGACAAAGACTCTTGAGGATCGGTCACCCGTCCCTGGGTTTGGGTCTTTTCGCGGTTCCTTAAGTCCTTAATTTCACTGCGGGCAATCACAAAGAGCCACTGCAAGGGCTCATACTGTTGTTTGTATTGTTGTCTTTTTTCAAAAATCTTCCAAAAAACTATTTGAACAGCTTCCCCGGCGAGTTCAGGAGAGAGGCTTTTGGAAAGCGCGTACTTGTAGATGCGATGGGAGTGTCTCAAATAGAAACTGTCGAAAGCCGACTTGAGCTCAGGACCCTCGGCTTTTAAAATTTGCAAAATTTGAGAATCAGAAAAATCTTTTGTCACAATATTGATCCATGTCTCCTAAACCTAGCATAGACGAACTGGAGAACGAATGAAAACGGTCTTTTTAGCAATGCTAATGAGCTTCCTTCCCGCGCTGGGGTGGACCCATCCCACTTCTTTTCAAGGCGGAACCGCATTTCTTTTTTCTTCTTCCAAGTCAGAGACCTCGTGGCAATTGCATTATTCCTATCGACATTGGGGAGCTGTGGGGGCAGAAAGGCTCAATTGGCGAGAATCGACCAACACTCATCTTCGAGAAGTGGAAATCGCTCGCGCGAATTTTCTCCTTCATCGATTTCATCAGCCAGATTCTCAAGCCAACGTCTATTTGAATTTGGGTGCAGGCCAAGAGCGCCATCGGGGTGACCGGGAGGCCAGTCAACTGGTTGAGGGGCAGGTCGATTGGGAATCGCGAGAGATCTATACCATGGCTTCTTTTTCTCATTGGTACCGTGAGAAGGCCGTTGATTTAGAGACAGCGAAAGTGCGCTTGGGTTTTGCACCC
>JBKCXY010000227.1:0-6127 GCA_046315835.1 Pseudobdellovibrionaceae bacterium
GTCTTAAAACCCAATTGCGCAGATTTGATGGCAGCCACATAGCCGCCAGGTCCTGCGCCAATCACGACGACGTCAAAATTTTGTGCCATACAAACTCCTCTGAGTTTAAAAGTTAGCTATTGAAGTAGCTCCAAAGCCATAAAACTAAAATTAAAAGAACAATTCCTCGGGCCACCCAGGATTGAAAAAGCTTTTGCGTTTGTGCTTCTTCATGGACCTCCTCCATCCCCGACGCTTCGAGCTCTGAGGGAGCCTCTTTGGTGGTGGTCGCCATTCCATATTTTTGAAAAAGATCTTCATTGCGATGAAATTCAGCCACACCCAGGCGGAGATAGAAAATTTGTCCCAAATACACTTCTGTGCGGTACTCGACTTTATTCACCATATTGGCAAAATCGGGCTGAAGTTCCCGCTTCTCGGTCTGTTCATCTTTCAGAATTTCAAAATGAGTTCCGCGAGACTTTAAAGCCTCGCAGACTTCTTCGAGCTCTTGAGGTGTGAACGGGCCAACTTCGAGATGAGACTCAATCATCTTAGATCATGTCCATCATCATCATGCCGGGCTTTTGAACTTTTGAAATAAACAATTTCAAAAAGTTTGCAGCCACAGCGCCGTCAATCAAGCGATGGTCAGCCGTGATCGTGAAGTTCATGACTTTTTTCACTTCGATGCTGTTGCCTTCGCCAAGAACAAGCTTGTCAGAAATTTTATACATTCCCAAGATCGCCACTTCCGGATGATTGATGATGGGGGTCGCATAAGTTCCACCAACTGAACCAATATTCGTGATCGTGATGGTGGCCCCTTTCATCTCATCAGGTTTCAACTTTCCATCGCGAGCTCGCTTGGACAGATCTAAGATTTCTTTCGAAATCTCAAGTAAAGTCTTTTGATCAGCATTTTTGATCACGGGTACAACAAGACCATTCGGTGTATCTGCCGCAAAACCGATGTTAAAATATTTTTTGTAGACAATCTCTTGAGCGGCATCATCGATACTTGCATTAAACATTGGGAACTGGCGAGCACTTGCAATCAAAGCCTTCATCACGAAAGGCAAATAGGTAATTTTGGTGCCATTTTTTTCAGCGTATTCCTTGAGTGAATCTCTCATAGATACGAGTTCTGTGACTTCCGCTTCATCCATCAAAGTGAAATGAGGAATAATCGCTTTTGCCATCTGCATATTTTCAGCAATTTTCTTGCGAATCCCTCGGATCGCAACTCTCTCTTCGAGAGCGCCTACAGGGCCTTGATAGGCAGGGCGTGGAATGCCCGGAGATTTATAACCGTTGGACGAAGTCACGGGCTCTGCGGCGCCGCCTGTGGCCATCATCACATCTTCCCGAGTGACTCGGCCAGCAAGCCCACTGCCTGCCACTTGGTTAATATCTACATTCATTTCACGAGCGACTCTGCGTGTGCTCGGAGTTGCCAGAACTTTCGAGTCAGCGACGGGTGGATAGAAAGCCGCTTGTCCAATAGCTTCATGGAAAGAAGCTCCCATGGGAGGCGTTGGTGCCGATGGCGATGGGGCAGGGGCTTTTTGCGCAGTCGCTGCTGCTGCAGGAGCTTTCTCAGTCGGTGCCGGCTTGGCAGGAGCAGCTGTTGCGCCAGCGCCATCCAAAGTCAGAATCGTCGATTCAACTTTGATCACATCACCCGTTTTAAATTTCAAATCTTTCACAACTCCGCCCACGGGAGACGGAACTTCAACAGTGGCCTTATCAGTCATGACCTCAGCAACAGGTTGATCAGGCTTTACAGTGTCACCTGGTTTTACCAGCCATTTGACCAATTCACCTTCAGTGACGCCTTCCCCGAGTTCGGGTAATTTTACATCAGTAGCCATGTTGTTTCTCTCCTTGAGTCGTTGCTGATTTTAAAGCTTCTTGTTGTTTTCTTTTTTCAATCACACCTTTCATGAAAAACTCACCAGCACGGTAAGAGCTTCTCACAAGAGGGCCGCTGGCCACATACAAAAATCCCATGGCTTCAGCGGTTTCCTGCCACCACTTGAATTTTTCGGGAGTGATGTATTCTTTCACTTCTAAGTGTCGTTTGGTGGGTTGCAAGTACTGACCGAAAGTCACCACATCGCAGTCGATGCTGCGAAGATCTTTCAGAGTTTGCAAAACTTCTTCATCAGTTTCACCAAGACCTAACATGATGGATGTCTTTGTGTATCTCGTGGGGTCATACTTTTTCACGTGCTCGAGGACACTCAAAGATTGCTGGTAATTGGCTCGAGGATCGCGCACGGTCTTTTGCAGGCGCTCAACAGTTTCCACATTGTGAGCGAACACATCTGGCTGTGAGTCCACCAACTGGGACACGAGGCCCAATTCGCCACGAAAATCGGGGGTTAGAATCTCAACAATCACGTGTTGATCTAACTTTTTGATGGTGCGAATCGTCCGCGCAAAATGTCCTGCGCCCTGATCTGAAAGATCATCCCGATCCACAGAAGTGATGACCACGTACTCAAGGCCCATTTGAGCAATGGAGTAGCCAACCTTTTCGGGCTCAAGGGGATCGAGTTTACCTTTTGGATTTCCAGTTTTAACATGACAAAACTTACAGCCACGGGTGCAGACTTCACCCATCAACATGAAGGTCGCGGTCCCGCCACCCCAGCACTCTCCCATATTGGGGCATTTAGCTTCTTGGCAAACAGTGGCAAGCTTCAAGTCGCCGAGCATATTCTTAATTCGGTTATAATTTTCGCCGGTGGGCGCGCGAACTTTGAGCCAATCTGGCTTTGGAATATGAGTTTTTGACATGCTCTTTGTTTATGCTTAAGTCATTGTAATGTCCATGAACTTTTGAATTTTAGACCATTTGCTCAAAGGCCTTAAGGGGTGTGGAAATGCAGTTTGAAACGGAACTTTTATCAGGAGTGTTTTTAAAGCGTTATAAACGCTTTTTTGCTGATGTGGAGTTGAGTGGACAAGTGGAAGTGGCTCATGTGGCCAACACGGGATCTATGAAAGGCGTGAATAACCCCGGAGTGCGTTGTCTTGTGTCAAAATCCAAAAATCCCGAGAGGAAGCTCAAGTTCTCACTGGAGGCGCTCATGGATCCGCAGAGTGGGGAGTGGGTGGGGGTGAATACTTCATGGCCCAATCAACTGGCGCAAGAGATTTTTAAGCAGAAGTATCTTTCCCACTGGCAGAATTACGATGTGATGAAGCCCGAGCACAAAATTAATGCTGAAACTCGCTTGGATCTGCTTTTGACCAATTCGACAACACAAAAGCAGCGCTTTGTCGAAGTGAAAAATGTGACTCTTGCCACAGGGGACTTAGCGGCGAAAGCGGGCGTGGCCTTGTTTCCAGATGCTGTCACTGAGCGGGGACAAAAGCACTTGCGTGAACTCACGTTGCTTGTGAAGCAGGGCCATGAGGCCGAAATTTTGTTTTTGATCCAACGCAACGACTGCATCAGTTTCAAAGCGGCAAAGGACATTGATCCGGACTATGCTGAGCTCTTGGATCAAGCGAAGAAATCGGGAGTGACAATCACTTGTGTCTGTGCGGAAATTTCACCTCAGGGAATCAAGATAAATCCTCGGCCAATCAAATTTCTTCAGGAGTAGATGATGAAATCAAAGATGACCTTGATGGTGCTCGCCACCAAGCAGTTGCAAGTCACAGAAGACTTTGATTATCCCAATGGTAAACGGGTCAGTCGGGGTTTTTCAGCAAGCTTGGGGCTCAGTGTGGAAACCCGTGAAATTTCAAGACTTGGCGATATTCTGAAGCTCGCTCAAGAGGAAAAAGTCGAAGAGATCTCAGGTCTGCAAACTTTTGCCAGTGATTTGAAGGTCAAATCGGCTCGTGAAGAATGGCAAGTGCATTAGCTATGGCCCAATCAGCGCCCGTGGAAGTAATGGCTTGAGCGACAACGATTTCAATTTCTGTGGGGGCTGTTTACGAATTGAAATAGTTGTTTAGCTCGATTTTTGACTCACGTACATATTGATCGAAGCTTTCATGACGACTTGATCATTTAAGTCCGTCACGGGCACTTCAATCCAATTGTCACCGAGAACAAGGGAGTCAGGCCTAAACTCAACGATCGCTTTCAAATGTGTTGTGGCTTTTTTAAGGTACTGAACTTTCATTTCTTTGGGAATCCAACGGCGAGTTTTGACTAGGGACCATTCCATCGCAAGGCCGGCAGTGAGCTCACACAAATTGCACATCGCAATCGCGTGAACAGTTCCGATATGGTTCGTGATACTCCAGCGCTTTTTCATATGGATTTCACATCGCCCAGATCTTAAATCTTCGATGCGTGGCCTGATTGTTAAAAAGTAAGGCGCTTTTAAAGAGACAATCCATGAAAAGAGTCTTTTTCCAAAGGGTAATTTCGAGAATTTTTCAAACATGGGGAGACTCCTTTTTCTTTTTCCGAATATAGAGAACTTTGCTCACTCGAGCCACTGTGATTTTGTTTTCATCGATAATTTCAACCGTGCGTGGCCAGTCCATTTTCTCCTGCGATTCGAGGGCGGACTTGATGTCGCTCAAATCTTTCTCCGTCAGTAGAAAGTGGGCATAAAGATGAGTTTTTCCAGGCTTTAAGTATTCGATAGCTGCCGATTTGTCCCAAACGATGTAGCCGGGCCCTAGATTTCTGAGCAGCATCACCATGTAGAAAGGGTCGGTCATAGAAAACATCGATCCACCATAGGCGGTGCCCACATAGTTTCCATTCCACCATCTTTTTTTGAGGACGATTTTCATTTCACGAAAGTCAGGAGTGACTTTTTCAATGCGGATTCCGGCTCCAAAGAGCGGAGGCCAAAAATTCCACAAACCGATCAGAAGAGCGCGCCAGTTCATGAGGAATAGCTTGCATCTTTTTTCTCTCAAGTTCAGTATCTTTTTATGTCAGAAAATGTTTTAAGTAATCCGCCCAAAGTGAATTATCACGAAGAAGCTCCAGCCACGAACTTTGCTGAGTTCAGAAAAATTGTTGAGTCTCGAAGGAGTGTTCGCATTTTCACTCCAGAGAAGATTCCTGATGATGTGGTGATGGATTGCTTGGATCTGGCCTTGTTGGCTCCAACGTCGAGCAATCTTCAATGCTGGGAATTCTGGTGGGTTAGGGATGAGAGCAAGCTTCAGCGTTTGCATGAGGCTTGCTTTGGACAGCCAGCGGCTTCCACAGCGCAGGCGCTGATTGTTTGTCTGGCACGCACTGAAACATGGAAAAAGCATCGCGAGCAAATGCTCGAAGTGCTTCGGGCAAGCCCTGGGACTCCGAAATCAGTAATGATGTACTACGAAAAGCTCGTTCCTTTTGTGTATGGCCAAGGGCCCCTGGGACTTTTCGGTCTCTTGAAGAAGTATTTGATCACTCCGATTTTAGGTTTGTTCCGAGTGGTGCCTCGCGGACCATTTGGAGAATCAGGGATGCGCGAGTGGGCTCACAAAACGACGGCTTTGGCGTGCGAGAATTTGATGTTGGCTTTTCGAGCGGCTGGTTACGACACTTGTCCGATGGAAGGCTTTGATGAAGTGAGAGTGCGAAAAATTTTGGATTTACCGTCCGACGCTTCTGTCTGCATGATTATCGGCGCAGGCAAGCGCGCCCCGGGCGGCATCTACAGCCCCCGCATCCGCTTCCCCCGCTCCCAATTCATCAAAATCACCTAAAAAGGTGTAAAAAGGTGCGGCCCCAAAAGTGGTGTCGCACGTGCGTCATTTTCTAGGAAGCACGTCCGCGAAAATGTTCGTAAGCTCTCTCAAGGCGGTGAAGTTCTTCTTGGGTGTGCAATTTAGATTCGTACCAATGAGACATTTCTTCGAATTTATCTTTCCGTTTCGCTCGCACAAAGAGAAGTGCAGCGGACAAGAAAAACAGCATCAATCCGAAACAAACGAAAACCTGTGCTTGCCAGCTCATAAGCCCTCCGGGTTCAGGACTTTGATCGGTATTTCCGGATAAAAGTTGAGGTGATTTGAAACTGACTCATAATCCTGTCCCTTCAGCAGAACGCCGTCCTCTAGATACTCAACTTTGAAAAGAAAAATGGGAATCGGACGGAATTTCTGTTTCTTGCTTTGCAAGAAACAGAAATCACCAACGAACACGCTGATTTCATTGATATTTGTT
>JBKCXY010000228.1:0-2194 GCA_046315835.1 Pseudobdellovibrionaceae bacterium
TCACGCAGTGCTGGGGTATCGGTCACCGAAGGGTACGCCGCGACCGCTGCGGACAAAAAGTTCCGCGAGCTGGCGACTCCAGCCCATGCCCTCATATTGATTAATCTGAATGTAGTCTTTCAAACCCAGGAAGTCTTTGAATGAATGCACCCACCTCGTCATGGGTCGTTGGCTCCAGAAGCTGATTTTCTGACCTTGTGGATTCATCAGTGGATTGTGTTTACTCGCGCCTGTCACGGCAAACGCAATCCGTGCCGTCACCACTCGGATGAAGTGCAAGTACTGCCATCTTTTTCTGATTTGAATATGCAAGTGAAGGTGATTCCCCACATTGGCCGCGGACAAGATTTTCACACCGTATTTTTGGGCTAGTCCCACAACGGCTGAGTTGACGCGCGCGCGGTTTTGCTTGGTCAGGAATGACCACTTTCCCTTGGCGAGATCAGATTTCAGGATCAAGTGCATGCTGGCCTTGGTCGAGAGTGGACGCTGTCCGCGAGAAGCTCGTGTCGTGCGAGCGGAGCCACCGAAGCGATCAGAGAATTTCTTTTCAAATTGAGGACTGAGGCCCAATTGTTTGGGCGCCTGGATCTGACGAGCTTTGCTGGGAGCTGCCCTTCTGCTGACAGATTTTTTATCAGCAGGGGTCTTGCGTAAAAGGGGCTGATTCTTTGGGGAGGAGCGATTCATGAACAAGTTTCTAGCATCTTTGATGAGAGAGTCAATTAAAATGTGACCGAAGGAATAAATTAGAAGTATTTTTGGACAGTGGAGGGGGTATTTGTAATCAACTAACTCAAAATCCTGACTCTGATCTTCGCTAGCACCTCAATGAGGTTGAGAGATTCACATGAATTAATGAAGTTCGTAGGTCGCTCCTGTTTGTTCGAGCGCAAGAAACAGGAAAACCATCCGATCCAATTATTTCCTCTGTGGAACGAGAGATTGAAAGGACGGCGTTCATCAGAAGGGACAGGATGTTGAGTCAGGTATTGTTTGTCGGGGGTTGCCAACCTGGGGCTCTGGTGAAAAAACATCGGGGAATGAAAAAATTAAAGGCTTGAAAGAAATTCGTTGGCTTTTTGGATGGCGAGCATCGGAATTTCATGGGAGCCGGGAAAACTCACGAGCTTTCCTTTGAGGCCCGAGCTTGCCAGCATCGACTCGAGCTGCTGCGCCCCTTTGATTCCCAAAACCATATCCTGAGATCCGTGGGTCATTAAAAATCTCAAACCTTTCGCCGAAGGCGCTTTCGCTTTCCACTGAGCCTTATTCACAAGCGCTCCTGAAAACAAAAGAAGCCCACGAAATTGTCTCGGAATCGAGGCAGAGCTCAACTCAGAGCTCAACTCAGCATCTCTCTTTGCATTCAATGGATTGTCGGTCTGAGAGGAAGCCTGAGCAATCTCTTGACTGTGAGATGTTGAGCGAGAATGTGCACTGCTTTGAGCACTCGCGGACAAGGCCAGTTCTGTTGCTAGCATCGAGCCTTGGCTGAAGCCGCCGACCACGACTTTTGAAAAGTCAGGCTCAATACTTTCGATCATTTTGAAAACTTCTTCACGCAAAGAATCAAGCCCCTGAGGGATCTCTTCAGAAAGATCAGCGGGCTGACCAGTCATGGCCACTTTTTCGATGCGAGCCATATCAATCGGCCACCAAGCACGCCCTGTCCATCCAGGTCCGATCGGCACTTCAAGGGGGCCCATGGGGAAAATGTACCGTGTCTTTTTGCCGGTTTCTAAAACTTCGGCCAAAGAGCGCAAATCATAAGCATCGGCCCCATATCCGTGAAACAAGATCACTGTTAGCTCGGCTTGGCCCGAGGCCGCCTGTTCTTCGGAAAGATTGTGAGACAGCGCTTCAAGAAATTGGATCGGTCTTTTTTTCATGGCTCATGAATGCGGCGATTTTTGAAAGTTGTCAACCAAAGCCGCACCCGTCGATTGAGCAACAGAATTGTGGGCAGGCAATGAAGTAGAGGTCAGATCTTGAAGGTTGATTCAGCAAGGTTGCACTAATCCCTCCGCCGAGAATGAACACGGTTCGGCACCATGGCCAGGAGAGGCAGATCATTGAGTTGAAACAAAATCGACTCAAAAAGAAACACATGCTCGAGTTCTATCAGGCTAATTTAGGGAACAAAAAATCAAGACTATGAATGTTGCAAAAAAAAAGGGGGGGGGGGGGTAAA
>JBKCXY010000229.1:0-4258 GCA_046315835.1 Pseudobdellovibrionaceae bacterium
GCTTTTCAATGTCGGCCAGAAGTCTTCGATTCAGTTCTCTTTCGCGGAGAGTTCCCGAGCCGAACTGATGTTCCAGCTAGAGTCCCACATAATAGGAGGGACGGCTGCCTGAAGTCATTTCGCTATAGGATCCGCTGGAGCTTGTATCCAGGCCTTCTGAGGCTAGCTTTGCCATGAGGGAGAGGTCGACCCAGTTCTGACTCTCGCCGGCCAGTCGTTTTTCTTCAGCAGCGTTCATTTTAAATTTAGCTGAACGGTAAGAGCGCAATTCAGTCACGTCAGTTTCAGGCAAGCTGGGGGGAGTTGGAAGCTCGCTCGCCACATCAAACTTCAGCCCTGTGTTCACCGGCAGGGAAAGTAAATTCAAAAGAGAGTTTTTCTTTTCCAAGTAAGTCAGATTACGATCTCTCACGGTCGATTCTCGAGATTCAAGTTCTGCTTGAACCTGTGCGAGTTCTCCAGGAGCTGCATAACCAAAAGAGTTTTTGCGGCGAACAGAATTGACGAGTTCTCGGTAGCGATCACGGGCCGCGACAGCTTCTTCAGCTGACTTCATCGAAGTGTAGGTTTCCCAGAACAATTTCACGCCATCGAGAACTGCGGTCTGAAGGTCGGTGACTCTTTGGATTTTGGCAGCCTCATAGTTCTTTTCAGCGGATCTCACTTCAGCGCGATCGGCTCGGCCAAAAGCATTCCGTAAAAGATCTTGCTCGATCGTCAGAGAGAGCACGTCTTGGGTTTGCGCCGGCGGTAAGGATCCGGAGTAGCTTGCGGGAAGATCATACTTGTAAGAGTTTCTTTCAAAGCTGAGATCCACCAATGATCCTGTTGTGAACTTTTTCTCGAGACCTATTGAAGTTGTCATCGTGTCAGTTTGATCCAGAGAAGACCCCGAAAGGGTCTCGGCTTTGCTCACATCGTGGAGGCCTTCCGCATTTAATTTGAAATCAAAAGCGGAAAGAGCTTCCGCGTACTGCAAGCGGGACAGCTGTGCGCTCAGGTTCACAATCTGTCCTGCATTGGAGGTTTTAATCACAGTTTCAGCGACTTGCTTTTGATTGAGCACGACTTCAGTGTTTGCGAGCGAAGCTGACGTCAGGACAGCAAGCAGAATCACCATACAACAGAAGCTCCCAGCTGATAAGTTTCAGGGTTTACGAAAAGGCTCTGACTGCTTTGGCTCTCAATTTTTTGTTGGCGAGAGTAATCAAATCCTAATTCCAGGTTTTGATTCAAATGATACACAAGGCCCGCTCGGTAAATTTGGTAACGAGACGTCATCGACCATTGAGCGATCGACTCGGTACTTGTTTGAGTCATCACTTGCTGGCCAATACCCCAGTGGCCTTTCAGACCAAAATTTCCTGCATATCTCCATTTGTACTGAAGACCTGCGAGAAGTTCAATTTGTGTGGTATTCAACCGAGTCTCGATGGAGCCACTGTTCGGGAGAGGAATTTTAAGACTTTGGCTGGAGTAGCCGGCACTCGAATCTAAAGTCAGTTTCCATAGGTTTGCCAAATCGTAAAGAGCTCCAAATTGAATTGCTGGCAGTAGGCTTTCGCCGGCTTGAGAAAGTTCGTAAGTATTTCCCAGAACATTCCCCTGGCCCTGGGGTTTGAAGATTTGAGCTCTCGCTCCAAAACGAAGTTGAAATTGCCGTGGATTGAGTTCGACATACTCATCCCTGAGTTGCAGGGGTTCAGAAAGTCTTGCATCCACTGAGGCGAGAGCGTTCGTAAGAAAGACGCTGATGAGAATGAAAATTGTCCACCGGATCATTACTGTTTCTCCAAGCGATATTCGGGTCCAAGATTTAAGTTGTAACAAGGGCCATGGGTCTCTGAGGGGCCTATAAATTTCCAAGTTGCGTTTTTCATTGAGTAGCTCAAAAAGTTACTGCGGCCGTCAAAGCCAAAGAAAATTTCTTCGCTCCAAGGAGCTGGCAACATCTCTCGAAGGGCCCGAGGTTTCGTGTGGGCATGGTTCGCAACGGCTGGAATTTCTAAAGTTGAGGTAGAGGATTGTGATCCCAGGGACTTCACTTGAATCAACTCGGGATCAATCGGGTAGATCAAAGACACTGTTGGACCGACCTCGTAGATAGTAAATTGTTTGGGGGCTGAGAAGTCGGCAAGCAGTTCTGCCTGTTCTCGGAATCGAATCTCAATGGGAGAGGCCGCAAAGATTTGGTGTCCCTGTTCACTGAGTTCACTCCAAATCAGACGGCCGTCTTTGAGCCAACTGTGTGCGATGATGTGAGACTTCTTTTTCTGACGGGGTATAGGGACCGGTGTGTTTGCAGTGGTCTCTATCACCAGCGCATCCCACTGATTCAGCACAGAGCTAAAAATTTGAAAGCTAATGAACCAAAACTCTTCACTCGCTATAGGCTGAAACATGTACGCAGGATCTGCAGGAACGGTGTCGACGACATCATCAGAGTAAGCATCGTGAAGCGTCCAGACGGCGTCTTTGGATGTCGGTGACAACACGAGTGCGGAGCTCTGTTGAAATTCAAAATATTTTGGTCGCTGACCCAACTGGCCCAGAACATTGAGAAGGTCCGGATCAATCGGGTGAAGAGAGCGAAGTGGGCGACTTTCGTTGCGGGAAAGGAAGAAACTGGTTTTTGTGCGGAGGAGTTCTGGAGCTTTTCCAGAACCTAGCTGCGCAATCAAAATTTCAGCAGTTTCACCATCAGAGTTGACGAGTTCGTACTGAAGAAGTGGGTCTCTCCCCAGAGAGATGATCTTGTGAGGATCCGTTGCGCGATCTTCAGGAGACAGAGTGGCCAGGAGAGAAGAAGGCCCCCCACGGGAGGGGTTGCAAAGAAGTCGAGTCGAAACTTTGAGTCGAACTTCCTTTTCTTTCGTGGGAGGTTGAGGGGAGGCCGGAGGGGTTTGCACTTGCGGTGGGACTTCAGGTAGGGCGGGGGGAGGATTCAGTGTCATTTGCTGCTCCCCTGAGCAAGCCATGCTTTGCCAGAGAACTGCGAAGCAGATCCAAAAAAGAATCCGCATTTTGAGAGGTGGTTTCCCATTCATCATCGGCTTCGGTTTCTAGGGGCTTCAGCGCTGAATGTCAATGCGTCACTACCAGAGGCGGATTGGGGCAGCCCCTTGACAAAAACCACCAATAGAATCACAACTACTGGAGAGCTTTCGAGAGGATTTATATGCCGAGTCAATTAGTTGCTGTTTTGGTGTGGTTGTCTATTGCTGCCCTTTCGAGGTTTATGCCTCACCCTCCCAATGCAACCGCCATCGGCGCTATGGCGCTTTTAGGAGCGTTCTACCTGCAGCCGAGATGGCTCAGCCTGTTCCTTCCCTTGGTCGCCTTATTTTTGACAGATTTAGTTTTGGGTTTTCACAACACCATGATTTGGACTTATGGGGCCTTCGCACTGATCAGTTGGATCAGCTATCAGAAGAAGTTTTCTGTAAAAAATTTAGGGCTCTCAAGCTTCGCCGCTTCAACTTTGTTTTTTGTGGTGTCTAACTTTGGAGTTTTTGTCACCGGCGCTTACGGCTTTTCATGGGCTGGACTTGTGAATTGCTACGTGATGGCCATCCCATTTTTTGGTTATCAGTTGGCGGGCGATCTTTTCTACTCAACGCTCATTGTGGGCAGCTATCACTTTTTCTTCGCTCGAGAAAAAGCTCTCACGGCCTGATTCATCTTTTGCACTGAAGTCGTTTGCTTTTTTCGGAACAGCGAGAGTTTCCTTTTTAAATTTACATCCTGAAGCGCCAAGATCTGAATCGCGAGCAGAGACGCATTGAATGAGTTTTCAATAGCCACAGTGGCGACCGGGATTCCTTTGGGCATTTGAACAATGGAGAGAAGGCTATCCAGCCCTTTGAGCTTCTTACTTTCTACGGGAACGCCGATCACCGGGAGTTCAGTGAGTGCGGCGATCATGCCCGGCAAATGCGCAGATCCACCTGCCGCTGCAATGATCACTTGATATCCCGAGGTGGAGGCAGATTTTGAAAATTCAAAAAGTCGATCAGGGGTGCGGTGGGCGGAAACGACTTCAAGGTGAAATGAAACTTTGAAGTCTTTGAGAAGCTTTATTCCTTCTTTCAAACAATTCAAATCTGATTCAGAACCCATGACAAGAGCCAATTTTTTCATTTCTTTTTCTCCAGATTTTTGGCGATTCGGTGAAGGTCTTGAGGGAGTTGGCTTTGAAAATTCACGTGGCCCATTTTGCGTCCTGGTCGGCAATCCTGTTTTCCGTAAAGATGAAGAT
>JBKCXY010000230.1:0-3057 GCA_046315835.1 Pseudobdellovibrionaceae bacterium
GTTGTACAGAGATCTTTTGCTGAGAAAGTTAGATCATTTAGGTCTTGAAAATCCCATCCGTGAATTTGAAATTTCATTTTATGATGTGCCCGAAAAAATTGAGCAGCTTGATTTTTTCGAGCCTCGTGATCTCACAGAGGATCGGTGGAGACGACTGATTAGTTTTGCAAAACAATCGGGTTGCGAAATGGGTTTCCTGCAAATGAAGCCCGCTCACTTACCCGAAGACAGTTTTGAAATTCAAACCGAATGGCCTCAAGAGTTTAATCCTAAAGATCTGGTCAAAATTGAGGACGATTCTATTCAAGTGAAAAGTGTTTATGCTAAAGCTCTTGCAAAAAGTCCTCGTCCATCCTTGCTGTTGAAAGAACCTTTACAGCTTTCGCGATTAGCAATCCAAAAACTGCAAATGCTCACTCGCTTTCCCGCCGAGCGTATTGAATCGGCGTGGTGGAATCTTCTCAAGAAAAAAGAAGACTCTGCTCAGTTTGAAAATCGTGATTACTACTATGCTCTGTCCTCTGAAGGACAAATGCTGTGGGTCTATTTGGACCGCCTGAAAAAAGAGTATTACTTGCATGGCTACTTTGATTAAGTACAAAGCAAGGCCGAAAGGCTTTGTGGAACTTCTCGGACGAAGTAACTTTTCATTTCTGCAATCCGCTTCTCACCCTGAAGAAATGGTCGAGCAAAGTATTCGCTTAGGCTATGATGGTTTGGCCTTGTGTGATTTGAACGGTCTGTACGGAATCGCCCGTGGCTATCGAGCGGCTAAGTCACCCTCGCATTTTACGGCTGATCTTCAAGCGAAAGAGAACTACAAATACCTCATTGGCTCTGAAGTGACACTCACCGATGAAACATCTTTAGTTCTTTTACCGATGAATAAATCAGGCTACCAAAAGCTTTGCGAACTTTTGACTTTGGGAAAGCGACAAGCGCAAAAAGGCTTCTCGAAGCTCTCCATCGACGATGTTTTGAAAAATACAGATGATCTTGTGTGCTTAGCTCTGCCTCCATGGACTCGAGATCGTTATCAATTGCTTTGGAAGCACTTTGGAGATCGCCTGTATCTCCCCGTCTGGAGGGATTTTACTTGGGAATCCAATGAGTTTTTTGCCGAAGCACTGAAACTGGAAGACGAATTTCAAGCTCAGCTGTTTGTCACTAATCGACCTTTCATGCACACTCCTGAACGTAAATCACTGTTTGATGTGCTGACTTGCACACTTCACCACACAAGCCTCTACCAAGCGAAAGATATTCTCATTCAAAATTCTGAACGCTACTTGCGCCCCCTCAAGCAACTGTATGAGTTGTGGAAAGATCGACCAGATCTTGTGGATAAAACCGTGGAGATCTCTGCACGATTGAATTTTTCATTGAAAGAGATTCGCTATCGTTATCCTCAAAGTGGAATTCCTGCTGCCATGTCCGCGAAAGAGTATCTTCGACAAAGAACTGCACAAGGCCTTCAATGGAGATACGGACATATCATTCCTGAAAAAGTTCGAGCCATGGTTCAACATGAATTGCAGATTATCAATGAACTGGAATACGAAGACTATTTTCTGACTCTGGATGAGATCTGTCAGTTTGCCAGGGAACATCAGATTCTTTATCAAGGCCGAGGGTCTGCTGCGAACTCGGTGGTTTGCTTTGCCTTAGGTCTTACTTCCGTGGACCCAACAAAGATTGATCTTCTGTTTGAAAGATTCATTTCCCGCGAACGTGGCGAGCCCCCAGACATTGATATCGATTTTGAACACTCCCGTCGGGAAGAAGTCATTCAGTATATTTACAGAAAATACAATGAACAGCATGCCGCCATGGTCTGCACGGTGATTCGTTTCCGCTCGCGAATGGCTCTTCGAGAAGTGGCCAAAGTTTTCGAAGTCCCTTTGAAAACAGTGAATGCCATCATCAAGTTTATGGGTCGTGATGGAATGCGAAGACTCAAAGAAACTCCAGATATTCATTTGAAATTTGCGATTCCTGAAGACACTTGGAAGCTGATCATTGCTTTGAGCGGAGAGCTTCATGGTTTTCCTCGCCATTTAGGAATCCATACCGGCGGCTTTCTCATCAGCCACCAACCTATTTCAGAGATTGTCCCCGTCGAAAAGGCAACGATGAGCGGACGCTTTGTGATTCAATGGAACAAAGATGACGTCAATGATCTGGGACTGATGAAAATTGATGTGCTGTCTTTAGGAATGCTCACGGCCTTAAGAAAGTGTTTTGATCTCCTCCGCCAACATAAGAAGCTGAATTATAATTTGGCCACTCTTCCCTCAGAAGACTTAAAAACCTATGACATGATTTGCAAAGCAGACACGGTGGGAGTTTTTCAAATCGAATCTCGAGCCCAAATGAACACTTTGCCACGCTTAAAGCCCCGCTGCTTTTATGATCTCGTGATCGAAGTGGCCCTGGTTCGCCCCGGCCCTCTGCAAGGAGGAATGGTTCATCCCTTTCTACGACGACGCCAAGGACTGGAAAAAGTGATTTATCCTCATCCTGATCTTGAGCCCGTCTTAAGAAAAACCATGGGTGTTCCCATTTTTCAAGAGCAAGTCATGAAAATTGCGATTGTGGCCGCCGGCTTCACCCCCGGCGAAGCTGATGAGCTGCGAAGAGTGATGTCGGATGCTTGGAGAAAAAAAACCACCATGGAAGGCATCCGCCAGCGCATTCTTTCAGGTTTAGAGAAAAATGGAGTCTCTCCATTTTTTGCAGAGCAAGTTTATAAAACAATTCAAGGTTTTGCGAATTATGGCTTTCCTGAAAGTCATGCTGCGAGCTTTGCTCTGCTTTCTTATGCTAGTAGTTACATCAAGTGCCACCATCCAGATGTTTTTGTCTGCGCACTTTTGAATTCTCAACCCATGGGCTTCTATGCACCAAGATCTCTTGTCCAAGATGCAAGGGCTCACGGGGTGACACTGTTTCCTCTGTGCATCCAGAAATCTGATTATGACTACACTCTTGAAGGCGTCGCCACAAATACAGATTCTTTAGTTCCTGTTCGAATAGGACTGCGATCCATTTATGGAG
>JBKCXY010000231.1:0-9964 GCA_046315835.1 Pseudobdellovibrionaceae bacterium
TTAAAAAACTTCGCAAACACCGTGGAACGCGATTCCGCCCCCGTGTCAGTCAAAAGATGTCTCACTTCCACCAAAGTGGGTCGACCGTTGAAAGTCATCTCTTTTGTGAAGAGAAGAACCTGTCGTTTCAAGGAAGGGATTTTCTCAGCGCGGTCTTTTTGTTGTTCAAAACCCTGTCGCTCCAGCATGTCATTAAAATCATCGTAGTTCTGGCGACCTTCATCGTTTCGTGATGAGGATTCATTAAAACCATGGACAACATAAATCGAAAGAATTTCACCGTTGCCATTGGCCCCGCGAAGAAGATCAAGTCGCGGGCTCATCTCTTTTTTAACTTGAGCTGCAGGAACAAGAGTGATGCGAACAGGATTGGATTTTTCTTTGGCTAAGTACTCGCATCCACGGCGGAAAGGGTCCCAGAAATACCAAAAATCACCTAAAGACTCATAGTGATCATCCGTGCAATTTTTGTCGTAGATATCCGAGAGATCTTTGGGGAGAGGAATTTCAAGATAACCTTTCGCGAGAAGATTGGTGGCGGCTTTTTTATGGAGAATCATTTTTCCCTGAGCCGAGTAGGCCACGCGAGTGAGTCCCTGGGCTCGGTCTTCGCCCGTCGTTGTGATCTTTGCTGTCACACGAAAGGTGTCCCTGGGGGCCCCGATTCCTCCCACAAGCTCAGGGTTGAGGCCGTACTTTTGAATGAGTTTGGGAGAGTGAAAGACTCCAAACATGTGTCTGGCGTGTTCGCCAGCGACTTCTTGCAAGGAATAGTCACTGTACTCGGAAGCTTGATAGGTAAAATCTGTTGAAAATCGAAATGAAGCTTCTTTTGCACTCGGAGCAATAATCTGAGCATAAGACATACTGAGAGAGCTGAAGAGCAGAACAAGATAAGACATTTGGGCACCCCATCTGATAAAGATGGGCAGTTTCTACCCTATTTTGCGCAGGGCAGAAACAGTCTTGAAATCATTACATAGGGTGTCTCAGGAGAACCTTTATTTTTCACTCTGAGGCTGGCAAGATGTCGCCGTCCCAATACAAAAGGAGTTCCTCTCATGATTATCGGAGTACCTAAGGAAATTAAGATCAGTGAAAACCGCGTTGGAATGACTGAAGCTGGTGTGAAGCAGTTGGTGAAAGAAGGCCATAGCCTCATCGTTGAGAAAGATGCGGGTCTCGGAAGTGGAATTAGCAATCAACAGTATGAAAAAGCAGGAGCCAAAATCATCGATACCAAAGCTGAGGTTTACGCCAAAGCGGATATGATCGTGAAGGTGAAAGAGCCTCTTCCTGATGAATATGAGCTCATGAAAGAGAATCAAATTCTTTACACTTACCTTCACTTGGCTGCTGAGCCCAAGCTCACGAAGGTTCTTGTGGATCGCAAAGTGAAAGCCGTCGCTTATGAAACGATCATGAAAGAAGACGGCACTCTTCCACTCCTCACTCCGATGTCAGAAGTTGCCGGCAGAATGGCCACTCAAATCGGAGCTTATTACCTGCAAAAAGACCATGGTGGTAAAGGGATCCTGATGGGAGGAGTCACTGGTGTGAAGCCAGGAAAAGTCTCCATCATCGGTGGTGGAGTTGTGGGAATCAATGCTGCGAAAATGGCGGTGGGCCTGGGTGCAGATGTTACGATCCTTGATGTGAATATGTCTCGCTTGGAATATCTGGATGATGTGTTTGGTGGACGGGTGACGACACTTTACTCGAACACTTCAAACATCGAACAGTCTGTGACTGAGTCAGATCTTGTCGTCGGTGCTGTTCTGATCACAGGTTACAAAGCCCCAACATTGGTTTCGAAGGCCATGGTTTCTCAAATGCAAAAGGGAAGCGTGGTTGTTGACGTGGCGGTGGATCAAGGTGGTTGTATTGAAACTTGCAAGCCAACCTCTCACCAAAATCCCACTTATGAAGTGGACGGCGTGATCCATTACTGTGTGCCAAATATGCCTGGGGTCGTGTCTCGAACCAGCACTTACGCTTTGACAAACACGACTTTGAAGTATGCAAGCATGCTGGCGGCTATGGGTGTGGAAGAAGCGATCGCAAAGGATAAAGCATTGTTCCACGGCTTGAACGTGTACAATGGCGCGATCACTTATGAGCCCGTAGCGAAGTCGTTGGGAATGGACTTCAAGCCTTATCGTCCAAACTAGTTAAAACTTTGAAAGTGAATATGACCCCAGTTTTCTGTAGAGAGAACTGGGGTTTTTCTTTTTTGGAGTCTTTCAACCACTTGGGGATGAGGATGTCCGTATCTCTTTTTGCGGGCTGAGGCGAAGGCCATTTTCAGAGAGGTCAGGGTGTTCAAAAGGTCTTTGGATGTGCTTGTCAGTGAACCATGATGCCCCAGGATCAAAATTTGGACTTGATCGTGAGGAATCAGGCGGGTCCAAAGCTTTTCATCGCTGCGAGTAGAGTCCCCAGGAATCAAAACATCACGAACCACGACCACTTGAGAATTTCGATTGTTCTTGCGGTGCTTGGGAGGCTCATACCGGACACTCCATGGGCGGATAATTTCTTGTCCACACTGAAGCTTTCTCAATGTCTTTTTCAAAGCAGGCTTTCTGAGGTGGGGTTCATTGAGAATACAGGTGGATGGGAACCTCCGAAGGAGTCCCTTCAGGAAGGAGATATGATCTTGGTCATCGTGACTCAGAAAGATTTGATTGAGTCGGTCACGGCAATATTTTTGAATCAATTTCCATGGGGCTTGTTCTCCGCCCAGATCAAAGTGCTTGCACGTTTGAGGCTCCACCATGGTGAGCCACTGCCCTTGGCCAACGTTCCAAAGAACCCATCCCCGGTAGGTTGAAAACTCCTCTAAGGGGGGACACCAGACTAAAAACAAAAGTAGGATCGTCAGAGGCTTCGTCACTTGAAACACCTCCGTCTCCAACTGATCCCAAAGCTCAAGCCACTGAGGACGACACTCAGAATCAACCAGTCTAAAAATTGGGGCGTCTTTGTCGGCAATTCTGTTGGGGGACTGCCGGGCACTCTTTGCAAGCACCAGATCATCACGCCGAGATGTGCTTTGATCAGGAGCTGTGAAAGCTTTGGCGAGAGCAAGCTGAGCCAAGACGAAGTAAAAAGTGAAGCGGAAAGAAGGGGCGCGAGCCCTAGGTTACACAGCAGAGCGATGAAGGAGAAAGATCTGAAGGGGAGAGCCATCGCCGCTTGAGCCCAAAAGAGAGGCCAAGGTCTTAAGCAAAGAGCCGCTGACGCGAGCCAAGATAAATAGAGGGACCACGACTGAATCCACGAAGGAAACGCCATGAGACAGATCAAACCGGAGAGCAGAAGGGAATTTCTGGGACTCCAAAATCGTTGGAGGATCCACTGTATGAGGGATCGCAGAAGGGGAGCTTGGAGATCCGTGATCAAGCAGTAGAGCGCAACAACCGCCATCGAAAGAGATCGTGAAATCCAGCGCTTTTCTTGAGCTAACTCCAGGGCAGAAACGAGGACAATCAGGTGTGATCCGCTCACCACCAGTAAGTGATAGAGGCCCGTGTGGGAAAAGAACTGCTCAAACAAGGGCTCGGTATTGTCGCTCGCACAAACTAAGCTCCCAAAAGCGGACTGAGTTGCACTGTTAACGGGCAAGAGTTCACGGAAAGACACACAGTTTTCGTGCAGAAAATGTGAAAGAGCCTTGAGGGATGCTGTTGGAACTTCAAGCATTTGACGCCCAGTCATTTGTGCAAAGAAAAATTAGACACACAAATCATGGACTTAGCAGTATTTTGGCCAATTTCAGATTCTGTTATGAGCAAAGACTCCAGTCCTTGGCTCCGAACTTCGAATTTCACTTTCTGTCATGACAGGAAAAGGCGCTCCACGAGGGATTTAGAATTTTTTCGTGATTTTAATGGCTTACGGCTTGCGTGTATTTTCAGCAATCAGCTCAAACCCTTGAAAAATATCAAGTCTATGGTCTAGAAATCTGAGTAATCCCCAATCCATGTGGATAACTTTTCTTAACAATCACCTTGAGGCTCTTTAATTCTCAGTGTCATACTTTAGGTTATGAAGAAGATATGTTTACTCATGCCCTTATTGCTTATCGGTTGTGCTCCTTGGATGAAAAAAGAAGGAGCTCAGAAGAACACTGTGGTGAAATCTCCAGCAGTTTTGAGAATAGAGCAGCAACGCAAAGTGGCTGCGGAGCAAAAGCAGATTCAGAAAGATAAGGCTCGGGTTCTCACAAGAAAAGAGACACTGGATGTTCGGGGGCCGAATCTTGAGGTCTCAGCTCGCCCCCAGCGGAAGTCCGCTGTTGTCGAGGCCCAGCCGCGGCTCGCTAAAATGGATGAAAAAAAATTGTATTCTGAACTCATGACCAAATTTGATCAGAACGATGAATTGGGCTTTCAGTCACGCTATCAAGCTTTTAAGTCGTCGTACCCCAAAAGTGCACTGATGGATGATGTTGTGTACACTTCGGGGCTTCTAAAACTTGCCAACAAAAACTACGGGCAAGCTCTGGTTGAGTTCAACACTGTTCTCAAAAGATATCCTCGTTCGAACCGGGCCGTTTCTTCACAGTTTGCTAAAGGTGTTGTGCTCAAGAGGATGAATCTCAATGATCAAGCGATGAATTCGTTTCAGCTCGTAAAAAAGACTTACCCTGGAAGCCCCGAAGCGCTTCGTGCTGAGAATGAATTGAAAATCATGCGCATTCGTTAAGGAGTTTCATGCAGTCACGGAAGACGGCATCGGTCATTGCTAGCGTTGTTTTTCTTTTTGCCGGGCAGAGCTTTGCTCAAGAAAATTCAGATCAGCCAGATCTGCAAAAGGAATTGCGCTTTCATCAAATCTATAGGACCTACAACGAAGCCCCACTCACGGAAGAGGTTTGGTCACCTGCCTTAGGAAAAGTTCAAAGTCAGACCTATGCCGTCCAAAAGGGGGACACTTTGTGGTCTCTCTCAGAAACTTTGTTTGGTGAGACCCAGTTCTGGCCCAAGATTTGGTCCCTCAACAATAACGAAGTTGAGAACCCTCATGATATTTTTCCAGATCAAACTCTGGAGTTTACTCCGGGAACTCTGATGGAACCTCCAGCTTTGGCGGTGACCGATGGTCAGACGGAAGGTGCTGAGGATCCAGGGGCCCCGGCTCCTGCGGAGTCTCTAGCGGTTGAAGAAGGCAACGAGCAGTGGGAAAAGCTCGCGCAAATTCCAGAGCCTCAATATCCCGAAAAGAAGGCCGCCAAGGTTCCCTCAAGTATTCCCAATTGGATTTATCGAAAGACTGATCCTAAGTCGAACCCCATTGAGTTTGAAGTCACAAAAATCAATCGAGATTTTGGAAGCCCTGAAAGTTTTCTGACCTATTATGCTTCAGAAACCAATCCAGAATCTTTGGGTGAGATTGTTGAAACAGAAATGGGAATGTCTTCCGCTGCCGAGTTTCAATATGTCGTTGTTCGGCTGAATCCCGGTGTGAGCGAGAAGAATTTCATGGTGGTGAAAAGCGTTGATCCCTTAGAAGACCCTGTGTCACGTTCGAAGGGAATCTTGATTCAGGTGCAAGGCTCCCTCGAGGTCATGGAGATCGTCAACACAGAGAAAAACCTGTACCGAGCTCTGATTCGCCGAGTGATCAACCCCGTCGAAGTCGGCGGGCAGCTTCTTGCGGGTGAATTGCCAACATTGAACTCAAGAGACGAAGGGCCAGGGCCAGCTCTCAAAGCGACAATTATTGGTGGTCAGTTTGAAAGGAATCGTCAGTTGTTTGGGGATGAATCTTTAGTGATTTTGAATAAAGGCACGTCCCAAGGAATTACCGTCGGCCAGAGTTTTTCTGTGTTCAAACAGCAGGCGGTACGGCTGAAGAAAACTGCGTCCCTTCAGAATTCCCGACAAATTGGAAAAGTCAAAGTGGTCAAAGCCACCGAAAATTTTTCGACGGCAGTTGTGATCCAAGCCTCGGACGATATTCAGGTGGGCGACACAACGGATTCAAATACTTCCTTGGAGTAGTTCTTTCATCAAGAGCCTTTCATGACAAAGACTCTTCCTTTACCCCTTCAAGTAGCCCTCATTTGTGAACGACTCAAGCTCCCTCATCACGGATTTTTTTACGAGCTCATGGAAAATTCTCAAAAAAGATTTTTCTACACCGGGGTCGTGTCTTGGTCTCAAGTTGAAGAGTCCTATCAAAAAGATTTAGAGCAGGGGCGGACTTGGATTGATCCCACGCATCCTTGGTATCCCGACAGTTTTCGGGGAATAGACTATCCTCCTCATGTGCTTCGCATGGAAGGTAGGCCCTGCTGGCAGAACAACATTTGCTTGTCGGTGGTCGGTAGTCGGGACGTTCACAGGGACTATCTTTTATGGATGCGCCTTCATCTGGCGCCAGTCGTTCAAGAAGAGGGTCTCGTGACGATCAGCGGGGGAGCCAGAGGTGTGGATCAAGAGGTTCATCAGATTTCTCTCCAGGCGGGGCTTCCAACAGTGGTCTTACTTCCCTCAGGGCTTGATCAAATCTATCCGCGAGAAGTCCTGAATCTCAGAGATAAAATTCTGAGGTCGGGCGGAGCTCTTTTGTCTGAGTACGGTTCTCAAGTTGAAATGAAAAAACACTTTTTCCAGCAAAGAAATCGACTCATCAGCGCTCTGGGTGATGCTCTTTTGATCATTCAAGCTGGGGAAAAGAGTGGGACTGGAATCACGGCTCAGTACGCTGCTGATCAGGGGAAGTCCCTTTATGTCCTCCCTGCGCATCCGATGGATGTGGCCAGTCGTGGAAATTTGCGGCTGCTTGGCGAAGGAGCAACAATGGTCCGCGACAGAATGGATTTAAAGCTATTTGTAGACCTCCACAGGACTCAGCACCACTACCCCTAGGGAAGTCTTTGAGCATCAGAAAAAAATGAAAAAATCTGAAAAAAGATTTTGAGTTCCGGAGGAAATTGCACATACACTTAAGTCAAGGGAGGGGCGATGTGGTCAAGGATGACCGTGGTAGTAGGGATGCTGCTGCATCGCTCTGTTTTTTCCTTCTAGTTCCAATTTTTCTTTAAAGACCAAGCCGAAAACAGAAGAAATAAAAAGTTCGGTGTCCAGATCGCAAGGGCTGGCGGGACTTTTCCAGATCGGGCCGCTCCCTCAAGGGAGACATAGAGAATCCAGTACACAATAATCACGACCAAGCTCACCACAAGGCCACTCGACTTGCCTGAACGGCGATTGGTCACGGTGCCGAGCCCAACGCCGAGCAGACCAAAAATCACACAGACGAGAGAGATCGCCCAGCGTTTGTGGAATTCTGTTTGAAGGATGCGAGCTTCTTGGGGACTCATTTCTCCAGCGGCGCCCAGTCTTTGTGAGATTTCTTCAATCGTTAAGCTTTGTGGGCTTTTATTCCTGACTTGTTCTTGGATAGGATCCATGAGGCGTATATCAAAAGTATCAAAACGGATTTTTGTATGAGACTCCCCTTTGCGGTGAATGTCTCCTGACTCGAGTCGCAGCATGGCAGAGTTGCCGGGCGCTGAAGGGTCCTGAATCAGCTCTCCCTTCTTGGCGATGATGGTGAGAGGGACATCCTTATCTCGTTCGTCGTAAATGAAAACTTTCTCAAGCCCACCTTTCTCACTTTCTACCTTATTGGCATAGATCACCATATCGAAGAAGCCTTCAGAGAAAGTGCCCTCCCGGAGGGAAATTCCCGCTTTTGTTTGACTGATTTTCGAGACGAGAACTTCAAATTGGCGGTTACCCCAGGGTGCAATATGAAAAGACGTCTGCCCCGACAGAAAGGCGACAAAAACAGCCAGAAGAACAGCAGGGGTTCCAATCGAGATCATATCCATCCCACAAGCCCTGAGCGCCACGATTTCAGACTCGCTGGAGAGTCTTCCATAGGTCATGAGGACGGCGAACAAGAGGGCCATCGGGAAAAGTGCAGGCAGAAAACTGATCGAGAGATAAGTCATCATTTCCACGATGGTGAGAAGGCTCACGCCATGAACCAGCACAAAGTCGGTCAAGCGCAGAGCTTGAGTCATCAGCAAAATAAAAATGAAGACCAGGACACCGATGACAAAGGCAGGGATCATTTCAAAGAAAATATATTGGGTAGATTTTGAAGCCCAGATTCTTCGCATAGGGTTTTATTTTAAACCTTTTTATGCCAGCATGAAAAGGTGAAGAAGATTCTTCTGGTCTACGATGATTTCAATGAGCTCACTCTCACAGAATCCTACCTCAAAAGGGTGGGGTTTGATGTTCTTGGAATTGGCAATGAGCTCCTTGTTTCAGAGCAGATTCTTGCCTTTAATCCTGATTTGATTGTCGCCTTTGGCAGAAATCATCGGGTTTCAAGCGTAAGTGTCGGCCAGAAGCTCAAGGACCATCGCAGCTATCAAGGAAAGGTCATCATTATCGTCCCTCAGGGCCATCGCCCAACAGCTCAAGATGTTCTGAAGATGAAAGCTGATGGAATCATGGAAGCCCCTTTTGCGGCCGATAAGCTCATTGCTCTCATGTGTAAGGTGTTGGCCTTAGACTCAAAGCTGTTTTTAGAGAAGTGGAAAAAGGTAGAACGAGAAGTGGCTCCGGCACTGGTAGAGAAGCGAGAAAAGTATCAACGAATCGCAGAGGCCACGGAGATTGACATCAAGCAAACCTCGTTTCAGCGAGGCGACATTAAGACCCGCCAGCAAGATCTCAAAAAAGACTGGAATTTCGATAAATTAGAAGAGCAAGATAAACTTAAACGTGAGTTTGCGAAAGCCCTCTTTCAAAAGCCTAAAAAATGATTAATTCCAAAACTTGACAACCAAGGCTCTGAAACCCAATTTTAAGGGACTAATGAGGTGATGAATGGGTCAGTCTACAGTGGCAGTGAATGAAGCAACTTTTGAAGCAGAAGTGTTGAAATCCCAAGTTCCAGTTCTGGTCGATTTTTGGGCAGAGTGGTGTGGGCCGTGCCGTGCGATTGCGCCTAAGCTTGAAGAGATTGGCTCAGAAATGGGCTCTCGCGTGAAAATCGCTAAAGTGGATGTCGATAACAATCAAGAAATCGCGGGCCAGTTTGGGATTCGATCAATCCCAACAATGATCCTTTTTAAAGGTGGAAAAGCTGTGGACCAAATCATGGGCAATGTTCCCAAAGAAAACTTGGTCCAGTTCATCGAAAAGCATCTTTAGCGAGAATTTGAAAGTAAGGTCTTAAAGCTGCTCATGTAGGAGTCAAACTCTTTCATGAGCGGGTCTCCTGCAGAGCTGATCGGATTATCTAGCTGGCAACTCCCAGCTTTTATCACTCCCCAGAATCCTGTCCCTGGTCACTGCTACCGCCTCAATGGAGCCAACATTTACTGATGAGATCTGCGTGTTCGTTGGTGATTTCTGTTTCTTGTAAAACAAGAAACAGAAATTCCGTCCGATTTCCCTTTCTTCTCTAGAGAGTTAGGTAGTTAGAGGACGGCGTTCTGCTGAAGGGACAGGGTTTTGCGTCAGTTTTAAGTTTCTTTGGCTGGATCTAATGATTGAGGACTCCCTGAAGCAAAAATCCAAGCAAACGACCACTGCGAAAGCAATAATAGAAAACCATTAGACATCCCACCTGTTAAACCGGGGCGCAATGTATCCAAATTTTTTGGAGAGGTGGGGCAAAAATTAAAAAATGTAACGTCTATAGGCCACGGATGAAACTATTCCAAGACCTGTCATTGTTGTGATCATCCCAGATCCACCATATGAGAGCAGGGGGAGAGGAACACCCACGATGGGAAGAAGACCGATCACCATGCCAATATTTACAAACATGTGCCAGAAGACGTAACAAAGGACGCCAACAACGAGTAGAGCTCCAAACTTATCTCGAGCTGTCGAAGCGATTCTGACACCTATCAAAAATAGCACTGCAAAAAGACCAATGGTCGTAAGACTTCCAATAAAGCCATGCTCTTCGCTCAGCACTGAGT
>JBKCXY010000232.1:0-21807 GCA_046315835.1 Pseudobdellovibrionaceae bacterium
TTGGATTGGTTTGGCGATTCCAAAAAAGTCGATGTCACTTACACGATCGATCCAGAACTTCAAGCGGAAGCCGAAAAGCTCCTCCGAATCCATAAACCCGATTATGGTGCGATTGTGGTTATGGATGCGGTCACAGGCCGAGTGAAAGCTTTGGCCTCGATCAATCGAAGAGAAGAGAACAGCGCCAATTTAGCGTTCCGAGGAACCTTCCCAGCCGCTTCTATTTTTAAAATTGTCACGGCCGGGGCTGCCGTCGACAAACATGGTTTGGGACCAAACTCGATCGTGATGTTCAATGGCTCGAATCACACGCTCTATCGCAAGAATGTCATGAGCAATAACAAGAACCGTTGGACTCGCGAAATGACCTTGCGAGAAGCCTTTGCTCGTTCCGTGAATACCTTTTTTGGTCGACTGACTTTTGAGAAGCTCAGTCCTTCGGACATTGAAGAATATGCCATTCGCTTTGGCTTCAATAAACATATTCAATCGGACCTTCCCTTCGATCCTGGCTTTACCAACATTCCCCATGAAGAAAGTTTCGAATTGGCCGAAATTGTCTCAGGCTACAACCGAGTGACTACGATGAGCCCTATTCAAGGAGCTATGATCGCAGCAGCTGTTGCTGAAGATGGAGTGATGAAAGTCCCTTACATCGTAGATCAAATTCGCGATGAAGATGGAAAAATTATTTTTCAAGCGGAGCCTGTCACTGCCGCTGTAGCTCTCTCGCCAGAGGGCGCAGATCGCCTAAAAGTTCTGATGGAAGCCACGATCACATCGGGGACCTCGAGAAGATCATTCAAGCCCCTGATGAGAGATCGACGATTTAAAGAGCTCGAAGTGGGCGGCAAAACAGGCTCGCTGACCGGCACTAACCCGCGAGGCAAAACTGATTGGTTCGTGGGCTATGCCATCGGAGAGAAAGATAAACTGGCAGTGGCAGCCATCACCGTGAATGTGGACTACTGGACCGTTAAAAGCTCGCATCTCGCTCAATCCATGTTTAAAAAGCACTTCAAAGAAGAGTATGTTGAAACAGCTCGCAGAATGAGTGAGAGCTCAGAAGGTTCGAATTGATGAAAAGCAATGCCGAACTCATCATTTATCTTTCTTTGATTGCCTCTGAGATGCTAAAGCAGTGATATCAATCACCTGAGCATCACGCTCTTGCCGCGGCTCCTGGGGAAAGTCTGAACCAGGGAATCCACCATGAGTACCAAAACCCCCAGCAGCACCAAAGCCTCCAGAGAAAATTCGGAAGTTTCCTCGGCTCAAAAATTTAATCAGTTTCAGCTTAAAAAGAAAAACGATCAGATGGCGAAGGCCAGGTAAAATCAAAAAAATCCCCATGACGTCAGACACCAGCCCTGGAATAAAAATCAAGAAACCACCCAAAGCCATCATCACTCGATGCATAATTCTCGAAGAGGGCACTTGCCCTCCTTGCAGAGAAACCTGCAGCTGAAGAAGTGCGGCTCTCCCCTGAGTCAGCATGATAAAAAGTCCCAGCACGCCAGAGCTTATGCCGATCAGAACTGCATCCCAAAAGCTAAACGCCAAAGCAAAACGATAATACCCATAAAGCTCCAGCACTGGAAAAATGATCAGTAAAAGAAAAGGCATCAGCACTCCATCTCCACAACGACGGGACAGTGGTCGCTCCCCTCGATTTGATCTTGAATTTCGGCTTTCACGAGATGCTTTTTTAAATTTTCAGAAACGCAGATGTAATCTATTCTCCAACCCCTGTTGTTCACTCGAGCGAGCTCACGATAGGACCACCAGGAGTAGCGATCTTTCGCTGTTGGTTGAAAGTGCCTGAAAGTATCGACAAAGCCCAGACTGAAAAATTCCTCAAACCAAGCGCGCTCTTCAGGCAAGAAGCCACTCTCCTTAGAGAGTCTTACCGGATCATAAACATCCACTTCACGGTGAGCGATATTGTAATCTCCAACCACAATGATCTTCTTGCCTGACTTCAGCTCAGATTTGAGGTGCTTCAAAAGATCCTTCAAAAACTGCTGCTTGAAGAGATGTCTCTCTTCTCCTGATCCACCATTGGGAAAATAAATATTGTACAAATCGAATTCAGGATGACGAGTGATCACAAATCGTCCTTCTGAATCGTACTGCTGGATTCCCAGGCCTAGATCAACAGCGTCAATTTTGACGTCTGTGAACGTGGCAGTCCCAGAATACCCCTTACGAACAGCCGAAGACCAATGACTTTGGCTGTAACCCAACGTCTGGGCCTCTATTTCGACTTGTTCGCGGTGTGCTTTTGTTTCTTGCAGACAAAGAATATCTGGCGACTCGGCCATGACATAGTCCATGAGACCCTTTTTATAGCAGGCACGAATTCCATTGACGTTCCAGCTAACAATTTTCACAGACCCTCCAAAGTCCTCCTCTAATTGGCCTATTTGTGCCACTATGGCAACAATTATCCAAGGGGGATTCTTATGCCAATGATTGACCAACTTGCGCCCAGTTTTACGACGGATGCTGTCTTCGATAACGGTGAAGTCAAAAAAGTCAGCCTGTCAGACTACAAAGGGAAATGGCTTGTCCTCTTCTTCTACCCGCTTGATTTTACCCTTCTTTGTCCCACGGAATTGACTCAGTTTCGCGATTTGCTGAATGAGTTTAAGACAGCGGGCGCTGAAGTTCTTGGCTGCTCCGTAGATTCCGTGCCTTCTCATAAGCGTTGGTTGAAAGATGATTTGGGAAACTTGAGTTATCCTTTGCTGTCTGATTTAACAAAACGCCTTTCTCGTGATTTTGGAGTTCTGATTGAAGAGCGCGGGATCGCAACGCGAGGAACTTTTATTATCGATCCTCAGCAGAAAATTCAGTACATCGGAATTCACACACCCACCGTTGGCCGAGATGCCAATGAGATTTTACGCGTTCTTCAAGCTTTGCAATCGGGAGAACTTTGTGGAGCTGGCTGGAAAAAGGGCCAAAGCTTCGTCAAGCCAAAATAGCCCGTGAAGGAGCTCCGGACAGTGCCACTTCGCCAGCCATTTATTTCTCATTTGAGAAAAAAGTATTCAGCGCTTGCTCAACAAGATCTGGAATCCATCACGGCCGAATACTTGCTGAGCCCTTTCGAAATCGAACTTCCAAAAGAAGTCCTTTCTCAGGCTCAAGAATTTGTTCGTCTGGCCTACATGATGGCGCATACTCCAGAAGCCCAGCGACGCACCAAAGAAATGCTTTCGAAGAAAGGGTTGAAGGCGCAGCCCCATGCTTCCCTTTTTATGAGTTATGATTTTCATCTCGGTGCCGACGGCATTTTAAAACTCATCGAAATTAATACCAACGCGGCTTTCTATTTTTTGGGCTCAGAGATGTATGACTGCAGAAATCTGCCTCAACCTGTGAGTCAAGATCCTCTCAAAGATCTGCTCCAGGATTTGAACACAGAGTTCGATCTTCTCGGACGAAGACCCTCGTCATCCATGAAGGTGCAAATTGTCGACGAGAATCCCGAGCAGCAAAGACTTTACCTTGAATTCTTAGTGGCTCAAACTTGGTTGAGAGAACAAGGTCATCAGGTCGATATTTGTGATCGTGAAGCAGCGAAAGAATGTGACTTTATTTACAATCGCAGTACGGATTTCTATTTTGAAGACTCTGCTTCACTGAATTTGAGAAATCTGTACAACGAGGGAAAAACTCTGATCTCCCCTCAGCCCGCAGAATATTATGCATTGGCTGACAAAGAGCGAATGATAGAGTGGCAGAATTCCGAACTCAAAAAATATTTGCCTCCCGCATTTCTACTTTCACCTGAAACTATCGAAAGGGCTTGGGCCGAAAGAAAGAATCTTTTTTTCAAGCCAACAAGAGCTTTTGGTTCCAAGATGACTTACAAAGGGGCGTCTATCGCAAAGAAGGCTTTTGAAGCGATGGACCTGAATGGTGGCGCTATGGCGCAAGGACTCGTGCCAGCCCCGGAAATTGAACGGGAAACACCTGCAGGTCCTCAAAAATTCAAGTATGATCTCAGGTTTTATGCTTATCAAAATGAAGTTCGAAGTGTGGTGGCCAGAGTCTATCAGGGCCAAGTGACAAATCTGAAAACAGATTGGGGTGGCTTTTGCCCCGTACTATTCAAGCCATCGTGAAGAAACAATATCAAATGTAATTTTCAGAACATCCCGGCCCTGGGAGTTCATCTTTTCGATAACAAGGACAGCTTCATCGGGATGAACAAGCTCATAGTTGAAAACCATCTCTTCTTTGGATGAACTTTTGAGCCACTCCTCGATAGATGTTTTTGAGCGCAACGGGGAATTCCAAATTTCGACCCCCGAGTCATTCACAGAGACTTGAAATTGCCAGTATTTTGCGAATTGAAGACGGCCCCTAGGGCGAATCAGAGCGGGTGCCTGAAAAAAGATTTTCATCCCAGGCTCAATGGCTTCAGCACAGCGCAACTGCGATTTCTGATTCTTAAAATTCAAAGAAGCGCTCAACAGAAGATCGTTCTGTAGGGAGTAACGTTCCACAAGACTCTGACGTGCAATCATTGTCCGACCCGATTTCCTCAGTTGTTCATGAAACAAATGAGCTGGTATTAATTTGCCTTGCGAGACCGTCAACGTGGTCAAAGATCGGCACAGAGACACACGCGCCGAAGGCTCTTTGGCTGAGAGAGACAAACCGAAGAACATGATGAGTGCAAAAGGTAGTTTTCTCACTGTGTTCCTATCGGAAGACTGGGATTTTTTATCAATAAAAGAGAACAAGTTCATATGCCAAAGGTCCCAAGACCTTCGTCGCATTTTTTGTTGTCTCATTTAAGTACGCGAAAATACATCCGATGATACGGCATGGCTTTAAAACCATCTGCACTGCAGAACTACTTGCGATTTGATGAACTCAATGGAGACCACCCTTGGATGCAAGCCGTCCCGCAAGGATATGTCCCCTATCGTGTCCGAGAGCTCAGAACTGGGGATGTGGCTTACTTCAATTTTGCTCTTGCTAAAGAAATGGGACTTCTTCCCCACGATCACCCTCATCAAATGACTGCAGAACTCAAAGCTAAATTGATTGAGACCTTTTCAATTCAAATTATCAATGAATATGACGAATTGATGAATCGACGAGTTGACCCTCGGACGATCAAAAATAACAAGTACATGGCTTCGCGCTACTTGCAGCTGCAGCACGCCAACAAAAGAGGGACGACCTCTGGAGATGGACGCGGGATCTGGAACGGAGTCGTCGAATATCGTGGAAAAATTTGGGATGTGAGTTCTCGGGGAACTGGTGTGACATGCCTGGCTCCAGGATCCGTCGAAGCTAATCGTCCCTTAAAAACAGGTTCCGGCGCTTTTGGATATGGCTGCGGACTTGCGGAAATCGATGAACTTTATGGAGCTGCAATTCTTGCGGAGATCATGCACTTGCAAGGAATCCACACAGAACGAGTCTTGTGTTTGATTGATCTGGGAAAAGGATATGGCATCGGCGTTCGTGCCGGCCAGAATCTTCTTCGCCCCGCACACCTGTTTATGTATTTGAAACAGAATCGCCTCGCAGAGCTCAAAGCTGGAGTCGACTATCTCATCCAAAGGCAAAGTAAAAATGGGCGCTGGAAGCTCAATAAGATCGGACTCGGCAAGTACGAGGAGCTCACTCAGATTTTAAGTGAATCTTTCGCTAAGTTTACTGCCACGCTCGATATTGACTACATTTTTGCTTGGCTCGACTGGGATGGCGACAACGTCCTGACCGATGCTGGGATCATCGACTATGGAAGTGTTCGACAATTTGGACTGCGCCACGATCAGTACAGATATGATGATGTGGAAAGGTTTTCGACTAACCTGAACGAACAAAGAACCAAAGCAAAGTTGTTGGTTCAAGTTTTTGCTCAAATGCTCGACTATGTAAGAACAGGTCAAAAAAGGGCTCTCAAAGAATTCGCAAAACATCCAGCAGTCACATCGTTCAACGCTCATTTTGACCGGGCAAAAAAGGACCGTCTCTTGTACCGGATGGGTTTTAATGCCGATCAGCGCGAGAGAATCCTGAAAGCAAAAAATCAGACGATCGCTCAGTTCCAAAAGGAATTTGAATACTTTGAGCGAGCTAAAATTTCGGGAAGTCTTTCTAAAGTGGCTGATGGCGTGAATCACCCGGCCCTGTTCAATATGCGAAATATCTTTCGCCATTTGCCTGACCAGTTTTTGAATGAAGGTTTCGAAAGCTCAATCGGGGATGCCGAGTTTTATAAGATGATTTTAAGCTCTTTTGCGAAAACAAAAGACACTCAAATGAGACCAAAGCATCAGGGGCATCTTCAGAACTTTCAGCGCCTTTATAAAGAAATCTTCTTGCAGGCTTTCTCGAATCACAAGCCCACTCAGGCTCAACTGAAAGGAATTTCAGAGAGAGCAAAAATTCTCAATCGAGATAGTCGGATTACGGGGAATGCTCTGATTCAAATCGTGAATGAATTGATTGCACAAAAGAAAAAAGGTCTTAACCATCAAGCGGTTCAAGCAATTATTGATCAATTTATCTTGAACCATTTAGATTTTCCCGAAGTGAAAATTTCCAGCTACTACTCGAGAAAACCAAGATCTCTGACGAAGCCAGATCTCTTTAGTAAGTTGTTAACCCTCGTGGAAGAGCATCAGGAAGACATTTAGTCTCCAACCATCGTTTGATGATCGGATATTCTCGCTCTTCAAAGACATGATCCTTGTTTGATTCTACAAAATCAACTTTGAGACCTGCTAACCGTAATTTGCTGACACCAAACTTAGTGTCGTCAATGGGCAGGACATCATCTTTCGTTCCATGCGTAAAAAGCCATGGCGTCCTTCGATTGGCAGAAAGCATCTTTTTCCAACGTGGATAGAATTGGAAATAACCACTGATCCCAATCACGCCACCAAGCTTCTTTGGATAATGAAGGGCGACGTCCGAAGAAACCAAACAACCTTGCGAAAAACCCAAGAGATGAATGTTCTCGGGCTTCCATCCCTGTACTTCGAGATCACTCAATAATTGAAGCATCTTTTGTCGAATTTTGAGCACACCTGCTTTTTGATAAGGATAGTCTCCATACCATGAATATCCACCCAAGTATCTTTTGGGGGCATTCAATAAAAGAAAGTGCATATCTTTGACTCTCAGTTCTTCATGAAACTTTCTGAAAGGGCGCAGACTATCCCCTTTGCCATGAAGAACGATCATGAGCTTGTCTGAAGGCTTTCGACTAGGAATGTAATGAAACTTAAAGAGAGCCGTTTCTATCATTTTGCTGTCCGCAACTAAGCCATGCTTGCGCACGGGAGATTTGTGGGTCCTCGTTTCTATTCTCCAATGAAATCAGATCCGCCTCAGGACTGACTTCACAATTTCTTTCATTAATCCAAGACAGAGTTTGTGGACCGACCCATTGATCCAAAGGGCGAATCGGCTTTAAGAAGAGATCTTCTTCCCTCTGTGCAATGACCTCATCAGTCCTCACTTCAATATCAGGCTGCAACCCCACTTGCTGCGGAGTCCATCCTGAGGGGAAGTAGTACAATCCAGAGGTTTCGAACAGGGCCACTTCCCGATTCGCTCCCCACAGTCGTCCGTCCTGAAAAGATCCTTTTCCAAAACTTCTTTCCCCAACAAGAGTCACGCGGCCAAGATCCTTCAAGGCCCCAGCTACAATTTCTGCCGCGGATGCTGATCCCGAGTTAATCAAAACTGCCAAGGGCCCATTAAAAATGGGATCTTGATCAGAAATATACTGATCCGCTGGTCTAGCAGCATCAAGATACCGAGTTTCAAAAAGAAGCTGATTCTTGGCGACAAACAAGTTGATCACACAAGAAGCTTCTTCCACTTGCCCGCCTGGGTTATCACGCAGATCCAGCACCAGGCCTCGAATCGAAGTTTCCTTGAGGATTTGAATTTGTTCTTTAGCGCGAGCACAAGTGTCTTTCGAAAACCGATGAATAGCGACCAATCCTACCCGACGACTTTCATCGATCACTTTCGATGTCACAGATGGAAAGACTTGCTCTTTTCGAAGCACTTCAATGATTTTTCGACCACGGGCTTGCTCGACTTCGAGGTACAGACGATCCAAGGATCGAGACTTAAGAGCTTCATGGACCTGCGCCTGCGAGAGCTCTGCGACAGAATCCCCATTCAGGGCAAAGATCTTATCGCCCCGCTTGAGACCGGCCTTGGCTGCTTCTGCATTTTCGAAAATCTTTCGAACCACGAGATGATCCTGACTTCTACGAACAACGAAACCAAGATTCGCTGTTTTGGAATCAGGATTAGAAACCACTTCTTCGTACATTTTCATGGGGATGAGGTAAGTATGGGGATCCTTGAAAATGGAAAGAAACCCATTGATCCCCGTAGCAATCGTGACAGCTCGTTCTTCTTTTTTGACAACACTCTGCTCTAACTGATGCCAAAGCTGGAGAAATGAAAGTCCATTTTGAGATAAGGAAACTTCGGGTTGATGGAAAAAATTTTCCCACAGGCCGAGCTCTGCTTTCTCAGTGATTCTTTGCGAGATATCATTCTTCTTTGCGGGTTTCAGCCGACCATCGACTTGAAGGACTAAATCATATCGCTCAGCCATCGCTGAAATCGCATTCACGCAAGCCAGAAAGATGGTTTGATCAGCAAAGCAGTTTTCATCGGCTAAGAGCTTCTCTAGTTCTGTGTCTGAAAGACCGGTTTCCATCCAATACTGCTCAGCTGTTTTGGTAGTGCGAACAGAAGGAGATGAGCTCATAAATGCGGGCGCAAAGAGGACAATCTCTAACAACAAGATAAGAGCTGATTTTTTAATATTGGGTAGAGACTTCATGACTCTCCTTCACATTCCTGCTTAAGCAAAGGTACTGCCAGGGCAAGGTATTGAAATTACGTCGATTTTTGGCATTTTTTTGAAATCAAAACAGGACTGTAAAAACCCTAGACATACCCCTTTCTCATTACCTAAATTGGAGCAGCTGGGAGGCAGCAATGGTGATCGTAACAGGAGCCAATGGTTTTATCGGAAGTGCCATGGTGTGGGAGCTCAATCAGGCAGGGGTGCCTGTGCTCGCGACAGTGGACCTGGTGAACCGTGAACAGCGCCCTGGCCCCTTGGCCAAACGGAAGTTTCAAGATTTTTTGCTGCTGGAAGAGTTTTGGAAGTATTTAGAAAAGCCCGAAACTATCTCGAAAGTCACTTGGATCATTCATATGGGGGCTAACTCTTCCACCACTGAAACAAATGAGAAACTTCTTTGGGAAGTGAACACTCATTGCACTCAAAGAATTTTTGAATGGTGCCTGAAGCACAAGAAAAATTTGATCTATGCTTCTTCCGCAGCCACTTATGGGGCCGGTGAGCTCGGATATTCGGATCGAATGGACCACGAGAGACTTCGCCCCCTGAATCTTTATGGGGAGTCAAAAGTGAAGTTTGACCGCTGGGCAGTTCAGCAAAAACAGACTCCCCCTCATTGGTACGGTCTTAAATTTTTCAATGTTTATGGCCCTAACGAGTACCACAAAGAAGGCATGACTTCCGTTCCACTGAAAGCTTTCCATCAAATTCAAGAAACAGGAAAACTGAAGCTCTTTCAAAGTCATAATCCCGATTACCGACATGGCGAACAGATGAGAGATTTTGTTTACGTCAAAGACGTCACTCGGTGGATGAAAGAATTGATGGATAAAAAACCCGTTTCTGGAATTTACAATATGGGTTTTGGAAAAGCTCGCACTTGGAATGCGCTGGGTGGTTCTGTTTTTGAATCTCTGAAGAAACCTAAAAGTATCGAGTATATTCCAGTTCCAGAAAACATTCGCAATCAGTACCAGTATTTCACAGAAGCAGATATGTCGACTTGGGAATCCATCGGAATGAGCAAAGCGCAATGGTCCGTGGAAGAGGGTGTGAAAGATTATGTCACTCGTTATCTCTTGAATGAGGATTGGTACCTTTAATGGATCGGCTCCCCGTCCACTTAAATAAATACATCGTCGATCAAGACTATGCGAAGTACACCCCTGTAGACCAGGCCGTTTGGAGATACATCCTCAGACAACTCAGAGCTTTTCTGAAAATACACGCTCACGAAAGTTATTTGGATGGTTTAGAGAAAACAGGGATCACCATCGATGCCATCCCCAAGATTGAAAACATCAGTCAAAAGCTCGAGAAATTCGGATGGAGAGCACTTCCTGTGAGTGGATTCATTCCCCCAGCAGCTTTTATGGAGCTTCAATCCTTGGGTGTGCTTCCCATTGCCTCGGACATGAGAAGTTTAGATCACCTTTTGTACACTCCAGCCCCAGATATCGTTCACGAAGCGGCTGGACACGCACCGATTCTCATTAATCCTGAGTTTGCTGACTACTTGAAAGCTTATGCTCAAGTTGCCAAAAAGGCGATTATCAGCAAAGAGGACCTCGATGTTTATTCAGCTATTCGAGATCTCTCTGATCTGAAAGAACATCCTGATTCTAAAGCTGAACAAATTCAAAGAGCCCAGGAACGTTTAGATCAAGTCACCAAATCTGTATCTCATGTTTCTGAAGCTGCTCAATTATCCCGAATGAATTGGTGGACTGCTGAATATGGTTTGGTGGGAACTCTCGAAGAACCAAAAATTTACGGGGCCGGTCTTTTATCGTCAGTCGGCGAAAGCCGTTGGTGCCTACAAACCAAAGTGAAGAAGATCCCCATGAGCTTGGATTGCATCACGACCAGCTACGACATCACTGAGCCTCAGCCTCAACTTTTTGTGACCCCAAGTTTTCAAAAACTCAAAGCAGTGCTTAAGGATTTTTCAAAAACGATGGCTTTCAATACGGGGGGCTGCTTAGGTCTGGATAAAGCGATCAGAGCCGAATCTGTGAATACCGTGGAACTCGATACGGGCCTTCAAATCAGTGGGGTGCTCGAGAGATATGAGCTCGACTCGAAAGGACAGATTTGCTTTCTCAAGTTCAAAGGCCCCACGCAAATTTGCAAGCAAGATACAGAAATTTCAGGCCAAAGCGCACAGTACCATCAGCACGGCTACAGCACTCCCCTCGGAGACTATTCACTTCAAGGTGATTTGACAGTGGGTAACCAAGTCAAAGTCCGCTATGCGAGTGGAATTGTGATGGAAGGCGAGGTTCTCAAAACCTCTGATGACATATTCACTTTGACGAAATGCTCTGTTTATTTATTCAGAAATCAGGAGCGCGTTCTTCTTTTTGATCCAGCCTGGGGTGATTATGATGTATGCAAAGGCAGCCATGTGGTCTCTGTTTACGGAGGCCCCGCAGATCGCATAGCCTACGGCTTGCATGAAGATTTTATGGCTCACCGAGTGGCCAGAAAAATTTATTCCCCCGAGGAACTCATTGTTCACCAGCAATATGCAGAAATGAGAAATCTTCGTGAAAAAATCAAGAGCCTCGCTGAATACCAATCGACCAAGGAAGCTTCCGAGCTCGCACTAAAAGTACTTGAGCTCGTCAATGAGGCTTTACGGCAGCGAGCCCAGGATTGGTTGATTGCTCTTGAGGGTTATGAACTTCTTGTCCATCTGGAAGCTCGGGGGCTCAAAGCCAAATCTCAGGAATTGAGACCACTCATTGAGAACATTTTTTGGCTCAAGCCGAACCTTAAAGAGCAAATTCTTGATGGCCTTCATTTAGCTCACGAAGAGATCATTTAATGAATCCTCTTCAAGTGTCTTTCAATGTCGTTCTTGTAGAAACACTCTATTCTATCAACGTCGGCTCAACATCCCGAGCGATGACCAACATGGGCGCGGATCGACTGATTCTGATTAATCCTCAAACTGAAATCGACTATTCTGCGCAACAAATGGCGGCGACAGGACAAGGCCCTCTGCAAAATCGAACCGTCTATTCCTCTTGGAAAGAATTTTTCGAAAATGAGTCCGAAGGACTTCGCATTTCTTTCACGGCGAAAGACGGTAAAAATCGGCAGGTCCGACTGTGGACAGATCTCTTACAGGATTTAAAATCTGAGCATCTGCCCCGGTTGGCTGCGGAATCTCAAGGGCCGCTGCCGATTTACCTCATTTTTGGAAGAGAAGACTGGGGACTTTCTAACGACGACTTGGAGCTGAGTCATTTCAATGTCTATCTCCCTATTTATGGAGCCAACACTTCATTGAATTTGTCTCAGGCTGTACTCACGTCTTTAGTTTTACTGCGAGATCGATGGGGTGGAACGATCACGCCTGTCGAAGGCTACATACCTTTAAAAACAGTCGGTCCTAAGACAACAACTTTTCCTGAGAAAGAACTCCGAGATTTCCTCGAAGAAATGGGAATGATTTCTGAAGAAGGAAGCCATAGCTCTTTTTCAGTGATGAAGCGTTTGTTGCTCGAAAGTGTTCCAACGGAGCGGGAATACAGAGTGCTCATGACAGTACTTAAGCAAGGAATTCGAAAACTTCGTGAGTACAATTTATTGAGAAAAGAAAAAGGTCTTCCCTATATCGATACCGGAAAAACTCTCTCTAAAGAGGAATTTCAGCCCTAATTTCGTCTTCTCGTTCACGAGCAGACTTGAGTCGTTGATCAATGCGCTGAAGCTGTGAACTCATAGCCTGCCCCAGATCAGAAAGTTCACTCAGAGTCTTCATGATCGCTTCAATATCTGAAGTTTTCGAAGACGACTCAGAGATCAGTTTCAAACTTTCCAGTTTTGCACTGTAGAGGTCGATTTCTTTATTGAGTCTTTCTAAACGCTGATTCAGTTTTTTACGATCACTGCTGAGTGCTTTGGTCAGAGCTTTGATCTGTTGAATTCCTAAAGATTCCAGGTTGCCTTCCAGGATCCCTTCCGCAGAGTCGTCCTGTTGAAGGTTGGATTCAGTGATAGACTGCCACAAAAGCTTCCACTCTGTGGCTAATCCTTCGAGAAAATTTTGATTGGACTTTAGTTTTCTTGGAGTCGTTCGACTCGGACCATCTTCGTTCATAAAATATCTAGCGTCCTCCAGACGCACTTTCTTTCGGCATGACCACAGCAATGACCAGGTAGAGCAAAATTGCTAATCCCAGAGAGCTGAGAGCCAACAGGCAGCTCAAAAATCTTAAAAGCCCCACATCCCAATCATACTTGATCGCTAGTCGATGACATACTCCTAGCACACGTGGCTGAGGCGCCGCGCCATTCTCCTTTTTGGGGAAGCAAATTGCTGCCAAAAAATACAGGCCGAGACCAATTCCAAAGTAAAAAACAGAGACTAAAACAGCGGCTCGGACGATCCAAGTTTCGACTTCGAACTTCTCTGCCAAACCACCACAAACCCCAGCAAGCCAGCGGTCTTCTGAGCGAATGAAAGGCATATTATTCACTGAATTCTCCCGTTAACAAAAGATCCTGTCCACAGGTGATAAATCTCTGATTCTTCAGGATAATTTTTTGACTCATGTCCTTGATACTAACGGCGGAAGTCCAGCTGAGACCAGAACTTCCTCCGAGGAGGCTGGGAGCCTGAAAAAGATACAGTCTTTGAGCTTTCCGAGCCGATATAAATGAACTGAGCACCTGAGCTCCGCCCTCCACCAGGCAGGACTTAAGTCCCAACTCCCACAGTTTTTGACATATCGCATTAATTGAGAGATGACCCTCCTTTGCAGGCAAGGGAATGGCCCGACAAAGGAGATTAAGTTTCTCTTTAGACAAGTGACCGGAGCTTAAACAGTCCTGAAATTGAGCTTCAGAAACAAAGATCCACAGGTTTTCTGGGCGATGCTTTTGAAAGAGCTGAAGGTGATCGCTTTTCAAAAGAGTCTGACAGCGGCCATCCAGAACGATGATTTTATTCTTTTTCTCATCAAAACCAGGAACTCGAATATCGAGGCTGGGATTATCGATGAGAACTGTCTGAGCTCCGACCAGAAGACCTTCATGAAAGGCCCTCAAGGCATGAGCAGAGGCTCGGGCTTCGGGGCCTGTAATCCACTGACTCTCCCCCGTTTGGAGTCCCAAGAATCCATCCCAACTGCTGGCTACTTTCAATGAGATGAAAGTCTGTTTCTGCCGAAAATTATAAAGAAAATGCTCACAGGTTTGCTCCAGCCGACGAACCCATTCTTGCTGGCGCGCTGGTGTCCATGCAGTGTTGTTCTTAAAAAAATGGGGAACGCGAGAGTGTTCTTCAAAAGCAGAAACCTGAATTCCGGCCTGTTTCAAAATCTCTGCCCCTTGGCCTGAGACCAAAGGATTTGGATCGACCAAACCAAAGATCACTTCTGACAAAGGCAGCTTGGCTAACGTTTTTCCGCAAGAGGGAGTTTTACCTTCGTGGGCACAAGGCTCAAGAGTCACAATAAACTTAGCACTCTGAAGAAGCTTGGGATCAACTTTTTTGAGCGCATTGATCTCGGCGTGATCCGATCCCCAACGGGGATGGTAGCCACTCGCCAAGAAACGATTCTCGCGATCGAGAATCACGCAGCCGACCAAAGGATTCGGGCTCACAAAACCCGATCCTTTGAATGCTTCTTGAATCGCCAATTTCATCGCTTCAGGAACCGTGAGCGGCTCCCAAAGTTTGGGCTCAGGAATCAATTTTCCAAGAACGAGCTCTGAATTCACTACTTATTCCAAGAGTTCCAGTACTCCACGACCTCAACTGAATTCAACAGAGGATCCACATGAAGAGTTTCCCACGAGTCGATCATCACAGCGTATTCATCCGTGTGTGTTTTATTTCCGATGTTCTTCACCGCTTTAGGATGCGGTCCATGAGGAAAGCCTGCAGGGTGCAAACTGATCATTCCCGCATGCAAATTATCACGGCTAAAGAAATTCCCGTCGTGATAAAACAGCACTTCATCATAGTCGATATTCTGATGATAGAACGGAACTTTTAAAGCATCGGCATCGGACTCCAGCGGACGCGGTAAGAAAGTGCAAACCACAAAGCCTCTCGCCACAAATGTTGTGTGAGCACTGGGTGGTAAGTGCACTCGGGCACTGAGCATCGGCATGAGATCATCCACATGCAATGTGAATGGGAAGAAATCGCCCTTCCAGCCCACAGTATCGAAAACACATTCAGTGTAAGTGAACTTTGTGTGCTGATTCCAGCGCTTCACGATGATCTCAGTGGCGGCCCAGTTCATTTGCTTTTTCCACGTATGAAGAGCTTCCAGCTGTGGCTTTCCAAAAGCAGCTTGATCATAAAAAGCATTTCGCCCCACCATTCCCCGCTCAGGCTCTTCATAGGAACTGAGATGGGATTCGATCACAAGCAACATGGTCTCTTCTTCGAAATAGAACTGATGAGTGCAGCACTTGGGCATATTGATGTAATGCCCTTTTCTAAATTTCATAAGACCATACTCAGTGAGCACGACGCCAGAACCCTGATGAACAAAATAAAGGGTGTCACCATCGGCATTTCGAAAAGCTTGCGATGAATTGGTCGATTTTTGATTCCACATTTTTGAAATGGTCACGGAGGCATTATAGAGAAGTCGTATCCACTGACTGTACTTCTTGTCGAGTGCCACCACGTCATACAGATGCGGCCGCAGTGGTCCTTCTATCTTTGTCCAACGAGTGCTTGGTTTTGGTTTGATCAAATGAGATACGGGCCCGAAGAAACCTTTTCGACCCTGCTCCTCTTCAAAATGCCCGTCGGGAATTCCCTTGTGTCCCTGAGTCGTCGATTTTCCCTGCTGATACTGATGCATTACAGATATCCCCTTTCAGCTTGGTCTCTTTCAATCGCATCGAACAGAGCTTGGAAGTTGCCTTCACCGAAGCCTGAATGCCCTTTTCGCTGAATGACTTCGTAAAAAATGGGCCCGATAATATTCTTTGAGAAGATCTGTAGCAGATATCCTGATTGATCTCCATCCACCAGAATAGCGTGTTGTCGAAGAACATTCATGTCCTCTGTGATTCCTGGCACTCTCTCACGGAGCATCTTGTAGTAAGTCTCTGGCGGTGGAGTCAAAAACTGAAGCTCGCTGGATTTTAAGTTTTCCAAAGTGCCCACAATGTTATCTGTCAAAAGAGCCAAATGCTGAATACCAGAACCTTTATACTCATCCAAATACTCTTGGATTTGTGATTTTGTATCTGAGGGCTCGTTAATGGGAACAGCAAACAAATTGCAAGGTGATCTCATCACTTTTGAAATGAGTCCTGTTTTCTGTCCCTTGATATCAAAATACCGGGTCTCTCTGAAATTAAAAATCTTGGTATAGAAATCACACCACTTCTGCATTTCACCCACAGGCACATTGTTCGTGAAATGATCGACACCTAGAAAACCCACGCCCGCCGGTGCTTTTCGTTGAGCACTCAGGCCGAAAATTTCCTCATACAGACATTTTTGGTTTTTTGGATCAATAAAGTAAATCAGCGAGTCACCAATTCCATAGATCGCCGGGAAGGGCGTCGCACCCTTTTCAGAAGCTGCGCCCTGAAAGGCCTTAGCCCCTCGAGAGATTGCCACTTGATAAGCCTGTTCCGCATCATGAACTCGAAAGCCTGTCGAGCAGATTGCAGGACCGTGACTCTTTCCAAACTTCTCAGCAAAAGTGCCAGGTTCAGTGTTGAGAATAAAATTGATGTCATTCTGTTGGAACAACTTGATTTGTTTGCCAGTCAGCTGACTGGTCTCTACGAAGCCCCACTTTTTGAAAAGAGTTTCAAAATACGAGTGATCCGGACCACAGTACTCGATAAAATCAACACCACTAAGTCCACAGGGATTTGCTGTAGAAAATTCTTTCACCATCTCGTGCCTCCAAGACTGAATTTCAATCTCGAAAACTAGCAGGAAGGCGAAGTCTGTACAAGATTCTCTTTTTCAATTTGCTGGTAAAAACGGAGGACTTGAGGGTCTGTAATAAAGCTCCTTTTTGACCACCCGAGCAACTTGAGCCCTGCCCCATCTGAAAGACGACTGAGTGCCACATAAGCATGCCCAGGCTCCCAAAGCCGAGACAAGTCGACCCACAAGCGATCCAGTGTGGCCCCCTGGGATTTATGAATCGTCGTGGCATAAGCCAGAGTCAAAGGAAACTGAATGACTGAGGCCACAACATTCCCTTCCGAGTCCTGAATAGAGAACTGACTTTTCTCGACAGTCACCTCTCGCCCTGAAGTCTTTCTCACAATAATTTTATCCGGCTGAATATCACTCACAATCCCCCGCGTCCCATTAATCCATCTTTTTTGGGGATCGTTCTGCAAAAACAAGACATAAGCTCCTGGCTTAAGAACCACTTCGCCGGGTACGGGCGCAGACTTTTTCAATGCCTCAACAAATCTTTCGGCACCAAGATAAATCGAAGGAATTCGAACTTCAGCATCCGGCAGTAAATCAAGTTCACGCTGGTTGAAAATTTCACTTTGATCTCGGCGAGGAAACAATCTTGGCGATTTATCATCTTCGTCATCTTGTCTGACTTTTGATTCGAGAAACTCAATCACCCGATCGGTGACAAGACCCTGGCGAACATCCGCGAGCACATCTAGAAAAAAATGATCGTCACGAACTCGTTGGTTGTGAGTCAGCTGGCAGATCTGAAAGCCTGACTTTTCCCAAGCAAGCGATGTGAACGCCCACTCTCTTTGCTGAGTTCTTGTGACTGGCGGCAGCTGAGCAAAGTCCCCTACCGTAATCACTCGCAATCCACCCCAAGGAAGTGAGCTTTCCCGGGCCTCTCGACACAACGATTCAGCCACTTCAAGAGCTGTTGAGGGAATCATCGAAATTTCATCAATGATGAATCCCTCAACCTGGTTGAGCCGTTTCAGAAGTTTTTGATCATTTCGCGCTTTTTCAAAAGTGGCTCGGGGTCCGCCTTCCATAATTCCGAGGCCAAAAAAACTATGAAAGGTTCGCCCTCCCACGATCACGGCTGCCGCCCCCGTGCTGGCAAGAATCGGAAAGGTTTTTAAGTTCATTTCGGAAAGAAAAGCTCGGATTAAATGGGATTTGCCACTTCCTGCCCCGCCTGTCAGAAAAACGTTTTCACCACTTTGAAGCACTTCCAAAGCTGTCTGTTGTTCTGGTGAGAGTGAGAATGTGTTCTTGTCTTTTGCCATCTTGAGAAAGCCAGTCTAGTGCAGGTTTTTGAGAGAGAGCTAAGAAAATACGGGGTTATTGTTGTGCGTTAGTCATACTTGATTTCGAAGCAGCCATGCTAGGTTGGTGAGATGAAACTTTCCAGTATCGAAGACAATTTTAGTTATGAAGGCGTGCAGGATGTTGATCCCACGGAGGTCTTTGAAAAGTTGTCAAACTTAGTCTTGGTCGACGTGCGCCAACCTGAAGAATTTTCGGGAGAACTTGGTCATGTGCCAGGTTCAAAACTGATCGTCCTTGATACTCTGCCAGAGAAAGCTTCTGAAATCCCAAAAGATCAAACTGTGGTTCTGATCTGCCGATCAGGCGCCCGCTCGGCAAGAGCCACTGCATTTCTTAAAAGCCAAGGCTTCACTGAAGTCTATAACATGAAAGGCGGGATGCTCTTGTGGAATGAGCTCCGTCTAAAAACTGAAGGTTAATCTTGTGAATACAAAAGTTTATGTCAATCGCACACTGAATTTGAAACGCATCCGCTATATTGGTTTGGATATGGATCACACGCTGATCCGCTACCATACTCAAGAATTTGAAAGACTGTCCCACTCTGTCATGAAAGAAAAGCTGCTCAAGAGAGGCTATCCTGAGACCGTTAAGTCTCTCCCTTTCGACTACTCGATCGCTATTCGGGGCTTAGCGATCGATAAAAAAACGGGGAATCTCCTGAAACTCAATAGACACTCGGCCATTCGAGCTTCTTATCATGGCTTGTCGCCTTTGGATTATAAAGTGCAGCAGAGCATGTACAAGTCGACTTACATTGATCTGAGTGATTCGAGCTACATGGCCGTGGACACGAGCTTCTCAATCTCTTTAGCAATTCTTATCTCTCAAATTATCGAACTGAAAAAGAAAGAACCGTCTCAATATCCTGAGTACACAAAAATTTGTGATGATGTTCTCTATGTTCTTGATGAGGCTCATCGCGATGGTTCACTGAAAGACAATGTCAAAAATAATCTTGAGAAATACATCATCAAAGATGGGGGCGTAGTCGAAGGACTTGAAAAGTATCGCCGCCACGGCAAGAAAATCTTTGTTGTGACTAACTCTGACTACCAATATACGAAGCTCTTGCTCGACTATGCCATCAATCCCTTCCTCAAAGACTATAAGCACTGGTCAGACCTGTTTGAACTTGTGGTGACCTTGGCTCAAAAGCCTCGATTTTTTTATGACAACTTGAAATTTCTTCGCGTCAATCCATCTGATGGCACCATGACGAACTGGAATGACAAGCTGGCCCCAGGAATTTATCAGGGTGGCTGTGCGGATGTGTTTACCAAAGATTTGAATTTAGAGGCCGATGAAATTCTTTACATTGGAGATCACATTTACGGAGACATCCTTCGCTTGAAGAAAGACTGTGGGTGGAGAACCGCGATGGTGATTGAAGAGCTTGACCATGAGATTGAGTCCAATATCAAAGCTGAGCCCCTGAATAAAGAAATTGATACTTTGATGCGGAAAAAAGAACCCCTCGAGGATGAGCTCACAGATCTTATGACCCGCAAAGTAGAGAAGACAGCCACCATCGACGAAGCCCGCATTGATGCGATTCAAAAGCAGATTACTGAAATTGACTCGAACATTAGTGGTCTCATCAAAAAGCAACAGGCTCTCTACAATGAACGTTGGGGGCAAATCATGCGCTCTGGAAATGAGGAAAGCTATTTTGCTTATCAGGTCGACCGATATGCTTGTGTTTACATGGCGCAGCTTCGAGACCTATTTGCCCTGTCGCCGAGAACTTATTTCCGGTCACCTCGCCGAAGCCTGTCCCACGAATAGACTTTGATCGAGGTTTTTCTGGTCTCATGAGTTCCTCATAGTGATCCGATGAATCACCAATGAATTCTTTCTTTCAAGAACAGAAAAACTTTTTTCTCTATCGAGATTCGCTGAAAAAGCATCTTCTCGCTGGGCCGGGTTTGCTGATTGCAATCCTTGGAGTCTTGTTCTTTTCAAGCTCACCATCACCAGTGTTGTATGTGGGAGCTGGATTTGTCGCTCTCAGTTTAGCCTTGAGAGGTTACTTTTATTTCAAGAATCACACTCTGCTGAACAACGAAATGGTTCCCGATGAAGACAAGCAGGGCGAGCGCCTTTACCGCTGGTGGTTCATCATTACAATCACTTCAGGTTTGGGGTGGTTCTTTGCTTCACTGTCTTATGTGCAAACCTATGAACCATTCAGTCCAGAAATGTTCTTTATGACCCTTGTTGTCGCAGGCATAGCCGCCTCAGCACTGCATTCAGTATCGATCAATCCTCCGACTTATATCATGTATCTCTGCCTTTTGACCTTACCTAGTTTGGTGAGCTTTTATCAGCACGAGGCTTGGTCTCTGCTGACGATGTGCCTGCTGTTCTTTGGTTACCTTTTCATCTACGCATTTGTTTTTCGAAGTGCTCAGGTCAAACTCGAGGAAAAGCACCGAGAAAGTGTCTTTCAACAGAGTTATTACAAATCCGTCATTGATTCAGTCCCTGCTCTAGTGACTATCCTTGATCGAGATCTGAAATACCGACTCATCAACTCCAGTGTCGGACAGTACTTAGGGATATCTGACAAAGATATCCTGGGAAAGCCCGTTGGTTTCCTCAAGAACCAAGAGTTTTATACGCTGATCAAGAACTTTCAGAACTCAGCATTTCAAATCAAACAGATCAACACGAAGCTGGCTCGCCCTGGTGAAGAGCCCCGCTGGTACCTGACGGTGCTGAATAAAATTTCCGAATCTTCAGAGATTATTATCGTTTCATTTGATGTTCACGACCGTCATATGGCTGAGCAGAAAAACCTTGAACAGCGCGCTCTCATCGAAGGCTCCGCAAGGATGGCCGCTATCGGACAAGTGACTGCAGGCATTGCCCATGAAATAAATAATCCCCTGGCTGTCATTATTGGTAAGGCCCAGCTGTTGCGTCGTCGCTGGGAGAAGTTGAAACCTGAAGATGTCCACACTGAACTTGAGCGAATTGAAAAAACAAGTTTTCGAATTTCGAAAATCATCAAAGGGCTCCGAGCCCTGTCTCGAGATGGCGAAAATGATGCTTTTGTCGATACTCCTATTGAATCTTTGACTCAAGACGTGGCCACAATGTTCGAAGAAAAGCTCAAAAATTTTGGAATTCAGTTAGAATTGAGTATTCCTAATGAACTCTCAATAGAATGTCAGCATGTGCAGATTGGGCAAGTCATTCTGAATTTGGTCTCGAACTCGATTGATGCGATTAAAGACCGAGAAGAAAAGTGGATCAAAGTCGCCGCTTTGGATTTGATTGATTTTGTCGAGATTTCTGTCATGGACTCGGGGCCTGGAATTCCCGCAGAAGTGGCCGATAAACTCATGACCCCGTTTTTTACAACGAAACCTGCAGGTCAGGGCACCGGTCTTGGACTTTCGATCTCGCGAAGAATTCTCGCCGATCATGGTGGTGACTTGAGATTAGATCGAGCTGCGAATCACACTCGCTTTGTTTTAGTGATCCCTAAGAGACAGAAATCATCTTTATCAGCTTAATGTTCAAAAACTGACTCAAAATACTGTCCCTGGTCTTCGCTACCGCCTCAATGAATCCAACAAATATCAATGAAATCAGCGTGTTCGTTGGTGATTTCTGTTTCTTGCAAAGCAAGAAACAGAAATTCCGTCCGATTCCCATTTTTCTT
>JBKCXY010000233.1:0-2113 GCA_046315835.1 Pseudobdellovibrionaceae bacterium
ACACCTTTGTATAATGCATGCCACCACAAGCTGGAGCGTTGGCTTTGGCAGTTTTCACGTCCAGAAATGAACCTGTCAAAGCAAGTAAAACACCAAAGAAAAAGAATTTGGTTTTCATCAATGTCTCCTGACGATTAGATAGCGTTCCAAATGTTGTGGGATTAATTTCCCATATTTTCAAGCCGAAACTGGATTTATAATCGTGCAGCAGAATACTCGATCAGCTAGAAAATTTCGCCTGTTAGTTATTTTGACAGGTAAAAGAGTAAAAAATACTGCGGTAACCGATCTTTAGAGGCCACAGGCCGAGTCTGGCGCAGCTATTTGATCGAAATACGGATTAGGCAAATTCAATAAGCGACTGGTGTAAGGAAGAAATTTGAGCCTGTTCTTTTCAGAATTCTAGTTAACGAAGTTTAGCATTTGCGATATGAAATTAGAGAGCTTTCCAATGATTGAAAGCATTTTCTAAGTAAAGCATATCTGCGTTTGCTAATCCGCTAGCAGTGAAAAAAGAACGCCAGTTTGATGTCGTGAATTTTAAATTTTCATAAATCGCTTTGGCATCCTCTTTAGATAAATCAAATGCTTCGGCGTTTGAAAGTAAATTGTCGACATTAAATTCTCGACCTTTCTTTCCAAAAGGCATTGCTAAATATCGAGTGCTTCCTGTTTCTGGTTTGGGAACTAAATCATAGACTGGAGATAGCATATAACCATTGCCTGTATTTATAAAACCGTGATTTCTCGGATGGTCATCTGTATTTGAAACTAAACCATTGAAGACTATTCTTTTAAACAGCTCACGCAGATCATTTGATGGATTCACTATCCATCTTCTCATCTGATCGGCTAAATCTACATACGACCATTTTTCTCTGTCGTTCTCATCTACATTGAGTAGAGTTAACCCACTTACAAAATGATGACGATAGTAATCCTGCTTTTTATGGTCATAGTCTCTGTCAAAACGCTTAATCAGAAATACATCTTGGGTTCCGACGGAAATTAATTTGATATCTGGAACGTTTAGCCCGCATTTTTTTGCAAGCTTCATTGTTGCGAATTCAATTTTAGAAAAGTTCTGTTTGTCATTTGCAGCTGGAAATTTAGCGATCCAAAGATTGTTCTCGGACTCAACCGTGGTCTTTGGCCGAGCTCCTCCGGCCGAGGGGCCTACCATTAATAAAGCTCTTTCAGCATCATCAAGGGGTAAATCGTTCTCTAACTTATGTGCAGCTTGAATAAGTTTTTCTAAATCAATCGTCTTATTGAAACTTCGCAACGGCGCTGGTGGAACTTTTCCGAATCCGAATGATAGTGCCCCAATTCGATCTCCAGCAGAGTTTAAAAGATATCCCATTGGGTCGTGCTGATCTGATGCAGTATTCTTTTGGATGACATATCTTCCCCAGCTATCTGGGCTAGCATCACGAATGGGTCCGTGGATACCTTCGTTTGTCGTCACTTGAAATTCTCTTTCTTCAAGAGGCAAATTAAAAGGATCTAAGGCAATTGCATGAGCATTTTTAAGATATGACTTACCATAGATGAAAGAGCCAACTTCTGAGTTAGCTCCTGCTTTCTCCCATTTGAGCCTTCCAAGTGTAACGGTATCGAAACTGTTTGGAAGTTGAATATAAACGAAACAATCTTTAGAAATCATTGTCTAAAGTCCTTTTGCTTGTGCGAATTTTTTTAGGAAGCCGAGTGTTCATCAATTTGATACCTTCAATATCGTTTGGGTTTGCTAAATTGCGCAATTCGGTCTCAAGCCCCAAAGTCCAAAGAGTGGATACCAGTACGCCAACACTCACAGTTGGTGCGCCCTTTTCGAGGGCTATTAAAGTTGGTGAAGATACACCAATTTTTTTTGCTAGTTCTGCGATAGTCCATTGTCGTCGTTTTCTAGCCATGCGAATCTGCTCTCCGAGTTGTGCTAGTGCTTCTTTAGCTTTGCTTGGCGTATACATAGGACCTCCGTATAAATTATATTTTACATTATATCGTCATAAAGTAAAGTATACTTTATATTATGTCTGTATCAAAATCATACGAAATGTTTGAAAAAAAACTCCAATGTTTACAGGCCATTGGATGTTTGAGTTGGGCG
>JBKCXY010000234.1:0-5172 GCA_046315835.1 Pseudobdellovibrionaceae bacterium
TATCACAGGTCTCTCGTTCAATGACGAAGGTGTCCTGACGGCTCTCTACTCAAACGGTGAAGCTCGTGATTTGGCTCAGATTGCTTTGGCAAAGTTTGAAAATCCAGAAGCTATGTTCAAAGTTGGTAACAACCGAATGAAAGAGTCTCGGGATTCAGGTGCTCCAGCCATGGGAGCTCCGAACAGAGCAGGTCGTGGAAAGATCTTCGCAAAATCTCTTGAGCGATCAACGGTAGATTTGGCGACCGAGTTCGTGAATCTGATTCAGAACCAAAGATCATTCCAAGCCAATGCGAAGACGATCACAACGACTGACCAGTTGTTAGAAGAAGTGATCAACTTGAAGCGTGGTTAATAGCCAGGTTTCATTAAACTAAGAATCTCGTAAAGCTCCATACTGTCAACCCAGAGGCCTAGTTCGCTAGGCCTCTCGAGGTCGTCTAGAGGTGGTTCAGCATTTCTTGCATAATTTCTCGAACCTGTTCAGCTTCAGTCTCGAGCTGGTTCTTTCTTTCAAAAGAATTCTCACTCAAATCCGATTCATAGAGTGCCGGCGTGTAGAGTCGCACACTCATCTTAAAATCTTGAATTTTTTGCACTGGAAAGGGGAAGTTCAGTGATTTTCCCGACTCAATTTGTTTTGCAAAGAAAGGAGCAAAGGCGCCTAAATACATAGCCCAAGCCGAGGGAACCGCCAAGGGTACGGACCAGTTTTCAGAACCTTTGTGGACCACGAGAAGCATGGGGGCCTGCGTACGAATGGAGATCTCAATGAACTTTGAGGACCTGAAGGGTTGGATCTCGCTGAGTTCACCAAAGAACGTGTTGGCCCCTTCAGGAAAGATCACAAGATCTGTATCTTTGGCTTCCGAGAAATGTGAAACAATTTCCTCAAAAGTTTCAGGCTTTGAACTTTGCGTGAGGTATTCCGCGAGCACTGTCGTGAAGGGATTTGAATAGAACCAGCGGTCGGCAATTCCTCGGGGTTTGCGATGGCCGCCTCCGCTGCCAACCACTTTGTTACAGAGGAGAGCCACGGAGGGAATCCATGATAAAGGAGTTGAATGATTCACTAAAACCAGCAATTTTGGATTCTGCAGAATTTGCTGAAGAGGTATTTCAGGTTGGAAAGAGCTTTTCTCGACGATAGAATCGAACAGAGCTTTGAGGAAGGGATTATAGTCTCCCAAAGATCTCATGATTAGACTCCGAGGTAGGAGCGGCGCACTTGATCGTCGTTGAGAAGATCGAGACCTTTCCCTGTCATGGTCACTTTACCAGTCTCAATCACATAAGCTCGGTGAGCGACTTTCAAAGCCATTCGCGCATTTTGCTCCACCAGCAGCACTGTCACTCCCTGAGAATTGACCTTTTCCACGATCTCAAAAATCTGGGACACGATTCGTGGCGCCAGCCCTAAAGAAGGTTCATCTAGCAAAAGAACTTTGGGTTTAGCCATCAGAGCACGAGAAATGGCCAGCATTTGCTGCTCGCCCCCAGACATGGTCCCTGAAAGCTGATTCACCCTTTCTTTGAGGCGAGGAAAAAGACCAAAGCACATTTCAATATCAGCTGCGATGCCCGCTTTATCAGAGCGTGTGTAAGCGCCCATTTCGAGGTTTTCGAAAACTGTGAGATTTGGGAAGACACCTCGACCCTCGGGTGACTGAGCAAGACCCATTTTGACGATTTCAAAAGGTTTTTTCCCGATCAAGTTCACACCATTGAGTTGAATGCTCCCGGACGCATCGACGATTCCGGAGAGGGCCCGGAGAGTCGTTGTCTTACCGGCGCCGTTGGCGCCAATCAAAGAGACAATTTCCCCTTTTTTCACTTCAAAAGAGATACCCTTCAAAGCTTTGATCGAACCGTAACTCACTTCTAAATTTTCAACTTTGAGAATTGTTTCACCAATCTGTGTGTTCATTAGTGAACCTCCTCAACGCCCAAGTAAGCTTCAATGACCTTCGGAGAATTTTGGATCACCGACGGAGTGCCTTCTTCAATTTTTACTCCGTGATCGAGGACCACAATTCTCTCACAAATTCCCATCACAAGCTTCATGTCGTGCTCAATCAGAAGAACAGTCAGATTGAAATCCTTTCTGATTTTTGCAATGGTTTCCATTAAAGAGTGCGTCTCTTGGTGATTCATTCCCGCTGCCGGTTCATCCAAACAAATCAGCTGAGGTTGCGTCGCCAGGGCGCGAACAATTTCCAATTCTCGTTGTTCGCCATAAGGTAAAGAACCCGCTTCATCATAAGCTTTGCTCTCAAGGCCAAAAATAGAAAGCAATTCCAAAGACTTTTCACGAAGAGCTTTTTCGGCCTGAGAATAAGCATCAGTGATGAGGGCTGCATCCAGCATCGAATACTGTTGATGTTGAGTGGCTCCGATCATGACATTTTCTAAAACAGAAATTTCTTTAAACAGGCGAATATTTTGAAAAGTCCGTGTCATCCCCAATCGAGAGATTTCAAAAGGCTTTCGCCCCTGAACTGCTTGGCCATTGAAATGAATTTCCCCAAGAGTGGGTTTGTAAACCCCAGTCAGCATATTGAAAACGGTGGTTTTGCCGGCCCCATTGGGGCCAATCAGTCCCATCAGTTCGCCTTTGTTGATATGAAAACTCAAATTATCGACAGCTTTGAGGCCACCAAACTGCATGGTGATGGACTGAACATCGAGGAGTTTCATGACTTTCTCGCTTTCCATCTTTTGTACAAGTCATTCAGCTCTAACTTTCCAAAAAGACCCTTGGGCCGAAGAATCATCAGTAAAATTAAAAAGAGAGAATAAATGATCATTCGAATGTCGACACCGATGACCTGCTGAAGAGGACGCAAGAGTTCAGGCATCACGGTAATGAAAATGGCAGCCACGAGTGCTCCGCTCATTGATCCCATGCCGCCGAGAACCACCATGATGACTGCATCCACAGATCTTTGAAAGTTGAAGGATGCAGGGCTTAAATAATTGGCATAGTGAGCGAAAATACTTCCCGCCACCCCGGCAAAAAAACTGGAGAGTACAAAAGCTCTGACTTTCGCATTGGTCGTATCAACACCCATGGCCTCGGCCGCAATTTCATCTTCACGAACACTCAAAAAGCCACGCCCATGGGAACTTTCCATCAGTCGCCAAATTACAAAAAAAGTGACGAGGCACCAAAACCCCGCATGAGTAAATCCCATCAAGAATTTACTCAACACAAAGCCACCGAGATCGTGATCGGTAGGTCCTGGGATTCCATAAAATCCACGAGCGCCACCCACAGCCGGAGTATTCAAAAGCACCACTCGAATGATTTCGCCAAAGCCCAAAGTCACAATCGCAAGGTAGTCACCTTTAAGCCGAAGAGAGGGGAGTCCGACCAAGTAACCGGCTCCGGCCGCCATGATTCCGCCGGCCACGGCATAAAGAAGGAAATTAAAAATTTGCAGGGGACCTGGTAGAAAAGGAACCTGAGTCGACAGCCAAGCGGAAGAGTAGGCACCAACAGCCATAAATCCCGCATGACCCAAAGAGAACTGTCCTGTGTACCCATTTACAAGATTCAAAGACATCGCCAGAATCATATTGATCAGCACATAAATCGAAAGCAGTTGCACAAATCCATCCAGAGCGAAATCTCCGATGAAGGCCAGTGCGACGAGAACTAAAAAGGAAAGAAAAGGTATTTTTAAAGCTTTGACTGCCGTCACTTTACACCTTCTCAATCTGGCTCTTGCCAAGAAGACCGGAAGGTTTGAACACGAGAATCACAATGAGAATTCCAAAGGCCAGGGCGTCACGGTAGGTGGACGATAAGTACGCCACAACCATTTCTTCCGATAGTCCCATGATGATTCCGCCAAGCACAGCTCCGGGAATGCTTCCAATGCCGCCGAGGACGGCGGCCACGAAAGCTTTCAGTCCAAAAAGTGTTCCCATCAAAGGGTCAATGGAAGGATATTTCATACCCACGAGCACAGAGCCCACACCCGCCAGCGACGAGCCAACGATAAAAGTGAAAGCAATAATACGATCTGTATTCACTCCCATCATGCTGGCCACTTTCATGTTGCTGGAAACAGCACGCATTGCTTTTCCGAGTTTTGTTTTAAAAATAATAAAATTCAGAACAAGCATCATCACCACAGTGATAAGCAAAACAGCCACATCAAAAGTTTTGACGTCCACACCTGCAACAGAAACTAAAACATTGTTCTCAAGAACCGTTGGGAATTTTTTAGGTTCTGCTCCAAAAACGGCTTGTCCAAAATATTGAAGAAACAAACTCACACCAATCGCGGTGATCAGAATATTGAGTTTGGGCGCTTTTCTCAGAGGTCTGTAAGCCAATCTTTCGATAGCCAAGGCCAGTAAAGAGCAGGCAATCATTGAAGCTGCGAGAAGAATTGCCAGAGTTGAAAAGCCCGGAGCATCCTGAAGGCCTAGCAAGGAGGCCACATAGTAGGCTGCAAAAGCGCCCACCATGTAAACGTCCGAGTGCGCAAAGTTGATCAGTTGCAGGATTCCATACACCATCGTGTATCCCAAAGCGATCAGAGCATAAATGCTGCCTAAGCTAATCCCATTGAGAAGATGTTGAAGAAAATCCTGCATACTAAAGTCTCACTTTCTCGGCGCTCCTCATTAAGGAGCAATGCTCGTCATAAATTTATTTGTAGGACCCTGAACTTGCACGACGACAGCTGATTTTGTAGCGTTGCGCTGTTCATTGATCGTGATATTTCCAGTCGCTCCAGGAAAGTTTGTTGTTTTTGCAATCGCCTCTCGCAGTGCCGAAGGAGTGACTTCAGGCAATGTCTTCATTGCTGCTACCAAAACTTGAGCGGCATCGTAACCTGCGGCAGAAAGGCCATCAGGTGACTTGTTGTATTTTGCTTTGAACTTTGCCATGAACTCAATGGCCGCTGGATCTGTGCTGTCTGTCGAGTAGTGATTTGAGAAGTAGCCACCATTCACAGCTTCGCCACCGATTTCAAAAAGTTTTGAAGAATCCCAGCCATCCCCACCCATCAAAGGAGCTTTGATTCCGAGCTCACGAGCTTGTCGGGCAATCAAACCCACTTGGGTGTAGTACCCAGGGACAAAAATGGCCTCAGGATTTTTAGATTTAATTTGAGTGAGCTGAGCTTTGAAATCTTTATCTTGATTCTGATAAGA
>JBKCXY010000235.1:0-13241 GCA_046315835.1 Pseudobdellovibrionaceae bacterium
AGAAGCAACTCCTGAAAGGTTTGCGTGACAATCTTTCCATTCATTTAACAAGCTTTTTGGTTCTCTCTCTCAGCTTCACAGTCATCCTTGGATCTTTACTCATCAACAAAAATTTGAATGTGGGCCTCAGCCAATGGGGAAGCTCGCTGGACATGTCCATCTACTTGAGCTCTGCTGTCACCAGCGATCAAGTGGAAGAGGTTCGAAACTATCTTCAATCGCGCTCTGAAGTGAGCGAAGTGAAATACATTAGCTCTGAGCAAGCTATTGAAACTTTTCAAGTGCAAATGGCGACTTATGCCCCTGACTTACTGAGTGACAAATCTCTGTCAGAAGTTATTCCTGCAAGTTTTCAAATGGTTTTAAATCAATCGGTCAGAGCCGTAGAACACAGCCAAGTGATGGCCCAAATTGCCCAATCGCTTCAGTCGATGGCGGGGGTCGAAGATATCACTTGGGGACAAGACTGGGTTCAAAAGTACTCTATGATCTCGCGAGCGATTCAGTCCTTCACATGGACCACAATCGCGATTCTGATTCTAGGAAGTCTTTTTGTCTCCGCTAATTCTATCCGAGCTTCAATCCTTCGCCGGCGGGAAGAAGTGGAAATTCTAGAACTTGTCGGAGCAAGTCCTACCATGATTCGGACTCCCTATGTTTTAGAATCGATGGTCATTTCATTCTTTGCATTTGTTTTGTCCTGTTTACTCTGTGCTGGAGTCTTCTCAGCAGTACAAACGCACCTTCAATCCAGTGAAGACTTGGCAAATCTCGGCCAAGCTCTTGTGTTTGCATCATTTTTAGATCTTGTTCTTTATCTCACTATGACTGTTGGTATCAGTGCACTTTCTGCATGGTGGGTGATTCGCAAGATCAACTCTGGATATGCAGCAGCGTCGCGAGGGCAACTGGGTTGAGAACCAACTTGAGTTTATTTATTTTGATGAGTTTTTGCATGCTAAGTGCGAGCTTTGCGAACGTCACTCGTTCAGATCAGAACCTCCACCGAGAAGTGAAGGACGAACAGGACAAGGTCGTCTCCTCTGAGGTAAAAAAGCGGAGAGTTCTCTCGGCGCTTTATGAAATCAATAGAAACATGAAAAAGGCTCTCGCAGACAAAAGTGATCTTGAGAGAAATCTGGAAGCCAATCAAGAAAGTAATCGAGATCTTCAGCAAAAAATCGATGAGCTTCGCAGCTCAACTGCCGAGCTCAAGTCTCTGATCCGAGAAAGATTAAGAGCCATTTATATTTTTGGCCAGCATGGGACGGCACGATTGATGTGGTCCAGCGAGAGTGCTTCAGAGCTTGATAGGAACCTCAAAATTTTGGGAGCTGTCTCGCAAAGAGATCTCAAACTTGTCAAAGGCTATTCAGCTTCACAGGCAGAGCTACAGAAGAAGCAGAGAAAACTTGATGAGCGCCTCCAGCATTTTCTGGCTCTCCAGGGTAAGCTGGAGCGCCAGCAAAAATCATTAGATGTGGATTTAACAAACAAACAAAGGATTCTCGACCGTCTCCGCGCTGAAAATCGAAAGGCCCTCAATAAATTAGGACAGCTGAGACAAAGCGAAAGAAAACTGTCCTCTCAGGAGCTTGATCTGAATGAGCTACTTTCTCGTCCTGCTTTTTTCGAGATGAAAGGAACTCTCGTTCCCCCTCTTCCAGGTGCTGTGGTCCAAGCCTTTGGATTTATCCGTCACCCCCTTCATCGAACAGTTGTTCCTCATAAGGGGGTGCAGATCAAAGCTCAGGGCAATGATCTTGTGAAAACGGTTTTCGAAGGTACCGTGGTCTACGCAGATGAGCTCGAGGGTTATGGGAAGACCGTGATTATCGACCATGGTGATCACTACTACTCTGTGTATGCCCATCTTGACAGCCTTCATATTCAAGAAGGCCAGTTTTTGGCGACGGCTGATCCATTGGGAAGACTGAGCGCCCAAGCGAATCAGAATCTCTACTTTGAACTAAGACACTTTTCTGAACCAATCAATCCTACAGAATGGCTGAAGGGGGCAATGTGAAATTGACCAACAGGAATTTTAGAATAGCAATCGGAGCAAGTCTCGCCCTCATCTGCAGTTTTCTTCTGATTTCTAAAGTCGACTTTCAAGTTTTGAGAGCCTCGGCGCAAGAGAGATACTCTGAACTTCAGAACTTCTCAAAGGTTTTAAATCTGGTCCAGCAGTACTATGTCGAAGAAGTAGATACTAAAAAACTGGTCTATGGAGCCATCAAGGGAATGCTCAGAGAGCTTGATCCCCACACGAATTTTTTGCCGCCAGAAATTTTCAAGGATTTTGAAAATGAAACCTCCGGTGAATTTGGTGGTCTCGGTATAGAAATCAGTGTTCAGAACGGAGTCCTCACCATTATCTCTCCCATTGAAGATACCCCTGCTTGGGAAGCCGGAATTAAAGCTGGCGACAAAGTGGTCGCCGTGGATGGGAAATCCACCAAAGGACTTAGTCTGGTGGAAGCGTCTCAGCTGATGCGAGGAAAAAAGGGAACGAAAACTGTTTTAAGTATTGTCAGAGATGATGAAGACAAGCCGATGGATTTTACAATCACTCGAGGTTCAGTCAAAATTCGCTCTGTGAAACAGACGGATCTTGGTGATGGCCTGCTCTATATAAAAATAACCTCATTTATTGAGGGCACAGCTAAAGACCTCGAAAAGTTCCTGAGTGATTACACAAAAAAGAACAAAGAAATTCGTGGTGTCGTCATTGATCTTCGCAGAAATCCTGGAGGACTTTTAGATCAAGCTGTCAAAGTCAGTGATCTCTTCTTGCGCGAAGGCGTCATTGTGTCCACCATTGGCCGCGACCAATCTAAAAAGGAAGTCACACAAGCGACTGGCCGAGCCAAGTACAGCCAGTTCCCGGTGATTGTTTTGATGAACGAATACTCTGCGAGTGCCTCTGAAATTGTGGCGGGTGCTCTTCAAGACAACAAAAGGGCGATTATCATGGGCCAGAAGTCCTTTGGAAAAGGGTCAGTTCAGTCCGTGATTAAACTCGGGGACGGATCAGGGCTGAAGCTCACAGTCGCCCGTTACTACACACCCAGTGGAAAATCGATCCAGGCTGAGGGGATTACACCGGATATTGAAATTGAAGAGATCGATGCAGAAACGATGAAAAACACGGGCCTGAAGCCCAAAGCCATGCGTGAGAAGGATATCCAAGGTCACTTGCTCTCTGAGAAAGAAAAACAAGATCAAAAAGATCTCAAAGCTCAAGTGGATTCATGGTGGAAGAACACTGAGAGCAAAAAAGACGAAAACATGAGCCCCAAGGACAAGCTTTTGGCTTCGGACTATCAGGTCTATCAGGCCTATAACTACATCAAAGCTTGGAAGCTGATGAAAGGCATCAATACGACGACTCAATAGTGTGATTATCCTTGCCACCCAGGGGGGAAACTTTCTATGTTTTGCCCATGAGGCAGGCAATTATAGGATTATTGGTTTGTTTGGTTTCCTCACAGCTTCAGGCGCAAAGTTTTACTCAGGGGTCTGAGCATTCAGTGGCTCTCTATACTGGCATTGCCAAGATTCAGTGTTCGAGCTCAGATGGAGAGTTTAAACTGTCTCAGTTTCAGTGCCGCAGCTCTCGAATGTTTCCCACAGAAAGCGATTACTTTCTAGGCCCACAAGGTCTTCAAGCGGATCAGTTTGTTATTAGTGTTACCCAAGAAACAGGTGAGCAAAGAGCCACGCGTGCTTTGAGCTATGAGCCTCTGTTGGGTCGCTCGCGGGACCGAGTTGAGCTTTGGACGACCTCTGGGATTCAACGAGGTCTCCTGGGTGTCGGTAGAAATCGAGTTCAATGGCAGTTATTCAGCCGGGGGGCAAAAGTCGCCGAAGGTGAATTTGTTTCAAATGTGACGCGAAGATCTCAATTGAGATGCGAGCCCCGAGAATATTTCTCGGCAGTGACATCGGATTGTGAGAACCAATTTTCAATTTGCGAACAGTATTTTCAAGAAGCCCTTTGCAACTAGTAGTTCATGACATTTAGAAAAGAAAAGGGACCTTGTGGTCCCTTTTTTATTTGATCTGCAGCTATCGAAATTAGTTCTGCGATTCTTTGATTTGATCAGCAGTCACTTCTTTGACTTTAGCCGTCTTCAGCAAGAACTCGATCACTTTCTCTTCAGTGATTGCGTAAGTGATTCTGTTTTCTTGCTCAGGGCGAGAATAGAATTCACGAATACGATCTTCAGGTAAACCTGTCTGCTTCGCATACTCTTGAAATTTCGCGTCCAAATCATCTTGAGTCCATCTCAGGTCATGCTTTTTTGCAATAGCATCAACCAAGAAACCAGACTGAATCATTTCAGAAGCACTGTTCTCGAAGTCTTTGTCCCATTTTTGAGCATAAGTCTCAAAGTCTTGATCGTTCATGCCCTGCTCAACCATTTTTCGCTTCATATCGTCCACCAAAGCTTGCTTTTGCTCTTGGAGCATCGCGCTTGGAGTGTCTACAGGATTCATCTGAACGAGCTTTTTCAAGATACGATTTTTAAAATCATTCTCGATTCTCTTTGTCTCAGTTTGAGTGATGTCTTCACGAATCGTTGTTTTCAATGTCTCGAGAGTGTGTTGTTCTCCACCCATCATCTGAGCGATAAATGCGTCAGTGAGTTCAGGTAAAGAACGCTTCTTGAGACCTTTCAATGTCACTTTAAATTCCACACCTTTTCCTGCCAGGTCAGCAGCGTGATAGGGATTTGGGAACTTCAGATTCAAAGTGGTTTGTCCGCCAACTTTCATTCCTGTGATTCCCTCTTCGAAACCTTCGATGAAAGAATTTGAACCCAGTTCCAGGTGGTGATCTTTTCCGGCCCCGTTTTCGAGAGGCTTTCCGTCAACAGAACCTTCAAAATCAATGACAGCAACATCGCCAGTTTGAGCTGTGCGATCTTCAAGGACGTCCACCAGCTCTGCACGAGCAGCACGGATATTCTCAAGCACTTGAGTGATTCGCGAATCATCAAAAGTGAACTTTTCTTTTTCGACTTCCATACCTTCGTATTTTTTCAAGCTGACTTCTGGTTTCACTTCAAAGTTTGCAGTGAATGAAAAAGCTGAATTTTCCGCGATCAAATCGAATTCAAATTCTGGGTAAGAAATAGGTTCCAGTTTGTGTTCTTTCACAGCTTCGAACCAATGCTTTTGAATCAGGTTTTGAATCACATCTTGTTTAATTCTTTCGCCGTACATTGTTTTGATGGTGGCAATCGGTGCTTTTCCAGGGCGGAAGCCTTTGATGTGAGCACTTTTTTGCACTCCTTTAAAAGCCAATTCAAACTCATTGGCCACTTTGTCTGCAGGAATTTCCACGTTCACTTTTCTTTGCAAAGTTCCAACTTTTTCAACTGTCGATTTCATAACGCTCCTTAGCTAGTTAAAAGCTGGCGGAGTTTAGGGGAAACTATGAGTTAAAGCAAATAGATAACACGATGCATAATGCCCTCCAAAGTGAGACCTGCGACACTCTGAAAACCGTATGAATAAAAGCTTTCAGCAAGAGATCATTTTCGTCACTGGTAAAGGTGGAGTGGGGAAGTCCGCAGTCGCTGCGGGGATTGCTTTAAAGCGCTCAAAACAGGGCAAAAAGACCCTTCTCGTTGAGCTGGGCTACCAGTCATTCTATACAGATTACTTTTCTGATCAGCTGAAGAGCCCCGTAGGATTTTCCCCTGTAAGACTTACAGAGAATTTAGATGTTGCTCTTTGGTCAGGCCCTGATTGCTTGCGGGAATACGCCATTTACCTTCTGAAGTCAGAAAGTATCTATAAGCTTTTTTTTGAGAATGCGGTTTCCAAAGCTCTCATCAATATTGCTCCGGCTTTGCCGGAGCTAGCGATCACCGGAAAGATCACCTCGGGCCCCCGCCAAGTGGGACCCCCACTGAAATATGATGCGATCGTGGTCGATGCCTTTGCCACGGGCCACTTTCTGGCATTGTTGAAGGCTCCTCAAGGGATGGCGGAAGCGATTAAGTTTGGTCCCATGGGGGATCAAAGCCGCAGCATTGACAAGGTTTTAAGAGACTCTCAGCAGTGCAAGTATTTTGTGGTGAGCTTACCCGAAGAGCTGCCAACCGCAGAATCTTTAGAGCTCGCCGCAGGTATCGAAAAAATTCTGGGTACCCAGCCCGTCATCGTGATGAATAAAATGCTCCCCGTCGAGAACCTTCCGAACCAGGGATCAACAGAGTTTGAAAAGTTTCTCGCCAAATCTCAAGAGCGGCAAAATCAAGCTCTGAGCTTGCTGGGCAGTCGTCCAATACAAAAAATCAGTTTTTGTTTTCAGTCAGAGACATGGAAAATTGTTGAGTCCATTTCTCAGGAGATCAATCTATGAAATCGCTGATTGAAAACTCAAGGGTTTTAGTCTGTGTTGGCAGCGGTGGAGTAGGCAAAACCACAGTTGCATCGAGCCTTGCACTTCTGGGCGCCCAAATGGGAAAGCGGGTTCTCGTACTTACGGTGGACCCAGCACAACGCCTGAAAACCACAATGGGTATCGAAGAGGGTCAAGAGGCTGTAGAGATAAAAGGACATCAAATTACGGGACAACTTTTTGCCTCGGTCATTGATCCCAAGAAGACTTTTGACGAATTTGTTATGAGGGCCGCCTCACAGCCTGAGAGAGTCAAAAAAATTCTCAACAATAAGCTTTACGTTCAACTTTCGACGACGCTCAGCGGATCTCAAGAATTCACAGCTTTAGAAAAGCTCTACTCGAGCTTTGAATCGGGCAAGTATGACTTGATCGTGCTAGATACGCCTCCCACAAAACACGCCATAGATTTTTTGGAAGCACCTCAGAAGTTGGCGGCTCTTTTCACCGAAGGTGTTGCGAAATGGTTTCGCGATCCTCAAGGGACTCAGCAGAATTTTTTTATCGGTCTCCTGCAAACAGGCACTAGACAGGTTCTAAAGGCTCTAGAAACACTGACGGGCTCAGACTTCATGCGAGAGCTTGCGGAATTTTTCCAGAACATCGAGCAGTGGCAAGGCCAACTTGAGAAGAGAGCGGGCGATGTCCATAGCTTACTGGTTTCACCCACAACGAACTTTGTTTTGGTAACGAGCTTTGATGAGGCTAAGCTTAAAGAAGCAGAATACTTTTCAAAGGAAATCAAAAAGGGTGGTTATCGCTTAGCTGCATTGATCATCAATCGGGCTTTTCCATTTTGGATTCAATCCGAGGAAGAATTGAAATCCAAATCACCTCCGGTCTTGAGCCTTTTTAAGCAAATGAAAGACTATTATCAAAACAGAGAAGAATCATTTAGTCGATTTTCTATTCGAATGAATCAGCAGGCAAAGATTTTGCGTTTACCGGAAATGCGAGAAGACGTCTCAGATATCGCAGGGGTCGAATTGCTCGCGAATTATATCAAGGAGGCAAAATGAAAAGCTTAAAAGTACGACTTTTACTTTCTCTTTCTGTGTTTCTTCTGGCTGCATGCAGTTACTTTCAAAAAAATGAAGGCATCTCTGGATTGCCCGTGGATCCCGCAGTGAGAGCCACGCAAGAAAAACAAATTGTCGAAGCTGAAGATACTCTCGAGAAGCAAGATTTTAAAATTGCAGCAGAGCTCTTTACAAAATTCGAAGAGGAGAACCCGCAATCTATTTTTATCCAACAGGCAAGACTGGGACTTGCTCGGTCTTTTCATGGGCTTGGTGAATTTGCTGCCGCCAATGAAATCTATCGCAATGTGCAGCAGGCCGCTCGCCAGGCAGAGCCGGCCGTTGCAGCACGTGCCCTTTACTATCATTCATTCACGGCCGCGGCCCTTGGGGATGATGTCAGAGCCCTGGCCCTTCTCACGGATGCTTATTCGATGAAAGCCTCATTGCCTGAAGAGATTGGCCTTGCCGAACTTCCTGCACGACTTGCAGCCAGCTACTTCACGCTCGGTGATCAAAGAAAAGCTCGCGCTTTCTTTTCTGAGGCCGAATCAGGAGTGGCTTTTCTGAGAGCCAAACGCGTGAATGAACCCAATCGAGATTGGCTCGCTAAGATTTACTTGATGATGGGTCAATTCAATACGACCCAGCTAGGAACAGAATCTATATCGGCTCACATTGACAGTTTAGGATTCATACAGATTTTCTTGCTGAGGGCGGTAGAAGCTCAGGGTGTGCCTTGGTCTGAAAAGGCTTTAGAGCACTTTAAAGAGTCCTACAGGGATCTTACTCAATTGATCGAGAGCTTGCCAATGAATACAACAATGGATCAAGGCGCAGCACAAAGGGAATTAATGGACCGTAAATCGAAATCCTATGAGAAAATGCTCGTGATTCTTAACGAACTTGAAAACTATCGATCCCCAGAAATTGACGAAAAGAATCAACAGGTCAATGCTCTATTTGTTTTTGCCTCGGAGGTTCGACGATTGAGTCAGGATTATTTGCAAAAGAACGTGAGTTATACGCCTCTGACTCCCGAATCTCGCCGTCGTCAGAGCATCAAGCAAGAGGGACTGACTTTAGAGCCCGTAGACGGACAGTCTCCCTAAGGAAGAAAAATGCCAAAAGAAATACTGCATAAAAACTACTGTGACAAAGCTGAAAAAATCCGACAGTGGTTTGCCTCTAAGACCTTAGAAAAGGGATTTCCGATCTACTCAAGCTACGATATCCGTGACTCTGGATTTAAAATTTCTAACGTCGATGCCAATATCTTTCCCGCGGGCTTTAATAATATTTGTCCAACCGACAAAGAGAGTAGCATCGAAATCATGCAGGAATTTCTCGATGGGCACTACGGGGTGAAAGCTCAAAAGATTCTTCTGATCACAGAAGAACATACTCAGAATCCCCATTATTGGGAAAACGTTGCGACCATTAAAAATCTTTTGGAGCAAGCTGGACGTCAGGTTCAAATTGGTTTCCCGCGAGCTCTGGAAGCTCCGCTCACGATGACGAGTACGACTGGAATTCAAATTCCAGTGCTTTCTGGGGCGCTTGATTCCCAAGAAGTTCTTTCATTCAAGCCGGACCTTGTGATCTCAAACAATGATTTTTCTGAGGCCCATGCTGGGTGGGCAGAAAAATTGAATTTACCAATGAATCCGCCACGAGAGCTCGGTTGGTATCAACGGAAAAAAAGTCGCTACTTTCACCACTACAATTTGTTGGTGGAGGAATTTAGTGAGCTGTGTGGAATTGATCCTTTTACCCTCAATGTGGCCACCGAAGCATTTACGGAATTTGATGTGGCCGAAGAAGGTTCACGAAAACTGCTCGCAAAAAAGGTAGATCTCATGATCGAGCGACTTCAAAAAACCTATTCTGCAAAGGGGATTCCAGAGAAGCCTTTTGTGTTTGTGAAGAATAACTCGGGCACTTATGGTTTGGCGGTGATTCGAGTCGGTTCTGGCAGTGAAGTTTTGGAATGGAATTATAAATCAAAGAAGAAAATGAAAGCAGCCAAAGGTGGGCGTGACGTTGAAGAAGTGATTATTCAAGAAGGAATTTCTTCACGCATTCAAGCGGACGGAGCATCCGCTGAGCCTGTGATCTACATGATTGGCTGTCAGCTGGCGGGGGGCTTCTTAAGAACTCATGCTGAGAAAAACTCTACGGAATCACTCAATAGCCCTGGAGCCGTTTACAAAAGACTGTGTGTCTCAGACCTGAATGTTTCTGTGGAGGGCTCACCCCTAGAAAACGTCTACGGCTGGTCCGCTCGCTTAGGACTTTTGGCGATCTCTGAAGAGGCGAAAGAAATGGGTGTAGATTTTAGAGGCTTTCAGGCGAGTCCCTGCAACCATTCGTTGGTCTAGAAATCAGCCTGTTTTTGGTCAGCTCTTCAGCATCTTCGAGTAAGATAAAAGAGTAAGGAGGCCCCTTATGCAAAAGGCCTTTGGAGTTTTTTTTACAATTTTTATCGCATTTGTTGCCGGTTACTTCTTCTCCTTCAAATCTGGCAATTTTCCACTTTATGAAACTGAAGTGGCGCAAGTTTCATCGAAACGTGATCCCGCAGCGATCAAGCGAGTCTATGATTTTTCGGGTCTGGAGGGTTCAGCTTTGAGCTGGGCGACTAAACAGAGACTGATCAACGGCGCGAGAGTGGTCAAAATGAATGATGAAATTGGGATGGAGCTTGGCCATTTTGTGATCCGAGGTACTCAAGGAGAAAAGATTTTTGCATGTCAGAAGTACTCAAAAGTGGAGTTCATCTTTCAAGGTGACGGTGTGGCGACAAGTGGTGAGTCCCCCATCATGTCGGTGGAAGGTAGCTGCGAAATTTCTTCGGACATTAATAAAATCGCAGCCGTCTGGATTCCAGTAAAGCGTATTTTGGGAGAGCCCGTCGCTGATGGTGAATTTGATTTTCGCGAAGGGCGACCAGTCCGAGTTCGCTTTGCGAATGTGATCGATCAATGGCCGAAGCTTTGGCGCCTTCAGGCCGTGCGCCTGATTGGTTCTGAAAGTGATTCTGATTTTGTGGAAATTGGTCAGAAAGAGATCCGTGAGATCTCTTCCGATCCAATCCTTGTGAAATTCTAGTTCTGTGAGTTTTTGATAAGTCCTTCGACGATAGACATCAAAGGAAGACCGTATTTAGCGGACTGACGAGCGCTTGTCTTTTGAGCCGCAGGCAGCTCGGTTGTCGTATCCCAAGTCGCGTGAGCGTCATATCTATTTTGAATCTTTGCCTTCTCTTCGGGTGACCACAGGAAATCAGGGTGCGCGTTCTGGTACCATTCGCCACCGATGATTTTTCCTTCGGCATCAATTTCAATATCGTACACGTACTCAACGGTGGTCTTCTGATCGTGAGATTCTTCATCAAACTTCTTTTCAGAAGCGGCAATCTCAGTGATGTAGGTCACATCCATCATGACACCCACAACCGATGCAGCTTGCGGAGCTCGATATTTTTTGAATTTATCTGATTTGAATTTAGAAATAGGAATCATCGAATCTTCGAGGGATCCCTCTTTGCGGGTGTTCGGATTAAAATACTTCATTTTGTAAGAAACAATGGGGTGATTCCACACTTCGTAGTCATAGACAGCGTCCATGACGAAGGGCTTGCCGTCGATGCCCACGCGATTGAGCATGGTCACATGCCAGGTTGCGGGATTGGTATCTAAGCACACATCTGAGATCACGCGCCCATTTTCATCGACCTTAGGATTTTTCTCGTCGCAGCGGCCACCGAGAAATCTTTTAGCGAAGCGACCATTGCCCCAGGCAATCGTTGAAAGTGCTTTGAGGTCATCGGGATAGAAAGGAAGAAGCTGTCCTGAAGGGAGGCGAACTTCAATCAACTTTCTTGGTCTTTTGTTCATATAGGAAGCTGCTGCCCAGCCATGACAAAGTCCAAACCAAGTTTCGATGTTTCCCTTGTCGTCCACACTTTCTGCAGAATTTTGAATCGACCATTTGGTCAGTCCCCGCTGATCGTCTCCAACTAAGAGGTCGTATTTTTCCGCAGGTGAAAGATGATCAAGGCGCGCTTCGTTTTCAAAATCATGCTTCAGAGAAGCATTGAGGAATTCAGAATAGTCTTTCCAGCGGAGAGAAGACGGAAAGCTTTGGTCGAGATAACGATTGGCGATTCCGCCCTTGTAGGTGGGCCAATAGTCTGCTGACCAAGGTTGCTCTCTCGCTCTGCCCTCGAAAGGGCTTTGTGCGTCAAGATCAGCTACATCAGTGATCTTAGATTTCAGAAGTAACTCATCAAGTGCGTTGTACTCATCAGCCCCTGAGAAAGTTTGTCTCGTTTTGTTGGGTCGGTTGCGATTTTTAGTCTCAATGTAAGACCCATCACGAATGGCTTTTTGAGAGAACAGACTTTGGCTTTTGAGGCGCTTCCCTTGGGCGTCATACTTCTTGGGGAGAGCTTTCATGGCCTTTTCGGTATTGGCGTCAAATACTGAAAAGAACTGATGAATTCTCTCTTGGGAAGGCGGTAGTTTCGCCCACACCAGAACAGGAAACAAAGATAAAAATAGGAACAATTTCATAGGCCCCCCGGCACTTGATGGTTCTAGCTCTTCAACTTTCAGAGCACCTGAACAGCAAGCATCAGGCCAAAGGGCCAGTCAGATTTATACGTAGGACTTTGCGAGTTCCACAAAGGTTCTGATCATCGCGCCTGAGGCCCCTTTTTTAGGGCAATAAGGAAGGCGATTTCCAACAGCCCAAGCAGTTCCTGCAATATCGAAATGAGCCCATGGAATACCCTCATCCACAAACTGTTCGAGGAAGGCCGCTGCGGTTGCAGAACCTGCACCTTTACCGCTCGAGATATTAGATAGATCAGCAAAAGTGCCTTTCATATCTTTCACGTGGTGATCTGTCAGAGGCATATTCCAAACCCACTCACCAGAAGCTTCTGCAGCGTTCTCGATCTTCTTTTTCAAATCAGTGTTGCGTGTGAAATATCCCGTGTGCGTATTTCCAAGAGCAACAACGATGGCTCCCGTCAAAGTGGCAGCATCCACGATCAATTGTGGCTTCAACTCAGAGGCGTAGCAAAGAGCGTCTGATAAAATCAAACGTCCTTCAGCGTCTGTGTTATTCACTTCGAATGTCTTACCATTTCTCGCTGTGTGTACATCGCCCGGTTTAGTGGCTTGTGAACCTGGCATATTTTCTGTGGCAGGGACAAGAGCAATGGCATTCACTTTGAGTTTCAATTTAGCAATCGCGAGCAAAGCACCAATCACGTTGGCTCCACCGCACATGTCATACTTCATTTCTTCCATAGCTGCCGAAGGTTTAATGCTGATGCCACCTGTATCGAAAGTGAGACCCTTGCCCACAAACACCACAGGCTTTTTAGAAGCAGCAGCACCTTTGTATTCCAGAATAATGAAACGTGGTTCCTGTGCTGATCCTTGAGCCACACCCCAAAGACCACCCATTTTTTCTTTCTTGATGCGAGCTTTATCCCACACTGTCGCTTTGATGCCTGTGCCTTTCACCGCTTGAACAACGGTGTCTGCCAAAATGGAGGGAGTCATCAAGTTCCCAGGCAGGTCCCCGAGTCTTCGTGAAAAATTCACTGTCTCAGCGAGGGTCACACCTTCAGTGAGCGCTTTTTTAGCAGCGGCATCTGCAGACTTTGTGACCAGGTGAATTTTTAGTTCGTCTTCTTTCTTGTCTTCTTTTTTCTTTGAGCTCTTCAGTTCATCAAATGAGTAATCACTGAGAACTAAGCCCTCGGCGAAAGCCTGAATGAACGAGCC
>JBKCXY010000236.1:0-3299 GCA_046315835.1 Pseudobdellovibrionaceae bacterium
CCCACATTTATCCCATGCTGGGAGCGGGTGTGACTTCTTATGAAAATAAGACCTATCCAGGGATTGCTGGTGGGATTGGCCAGAAATTCTATTTTGGGAAAGCTTTCGCTTTGAGAGCTGATTTTAGATATCAGTATGCGCAGCAGCCGTCTCCTTTTAAAGCCCTTGCTTTAAGGCCTGGCACAGATGCAGTCCCAGCTAAATCTTCGTTCAAAGACAAGTGGGCGCTGTCTAATCACTTGGAATTTGGCTTTAGCTATTTGTTCTAGTCCTTGGGTGAGTCTAGATTCAGGGTCTCGAGATACAAGTCCTTAGAAAAATTAGATAATTTTAAATAAGCAACATGAGGTCTTGCATGCTAGAGCTTCGTCGATTTTCTTTATGGATATTTTTAGTGATGGTGAATTTCACGGTGTCGTCTTGGGCCCAGTCTGCCGACGATTCGATTTTGCCGCCAGAAGCCAATTCGGAATTGGATATCATTGAACAAGAACTTGAAAAAAATCGCACACCTCAGCCAGCTCCATTGGTTGAAGAGCCTCAGGCTGACAATAAGCTCGAGAACTTTTCGGGCCTTGGAACTCTTGCTCCCTTTAGTGAAATCTCAGTCATTCAAAAGAGATTTTTGCCAAAAACAGGACGCTTTCAAGCTTATGGATCTTTCGCCAATGTGGTGAATGACCCATGGTTTATGGGAATCGGCGTGAGTGGAAGGCTGGCTTACTATTTCACGGAAGCCTGGGGAGTTGAAGCCACCGGAAGCTTTCTTTCAAACTCTGAACGACAAGCCGCGAAGGATCTTTATTCGGAACATAAAGTAGCTCCCGATTCCTTTATTCATGCCAAGAGCTATATGGGACTTGCGGCCATTTGGACACCCATTTACGGGAAGACCACTTTGTTCAATCAACGAATCATTCCTTTTGATATGTATTTCACGGTCGGTGCGGGAAGCTCTGCTCTGGATGGTGGCACGGGTGGAAGCACCATTCACACAGGCACAGGACAAATCTATGCCATCAACAAGTCTATGGGTTTTCGCTGGGATCTCAGTTGGAATTTTATTCGCGCTCGAGCTACACCAAAAACTGCGGATGCAGGTGATGGTAAGCCAGGCTCTGAAGGATATTATAATAATTTAATTTTGAGTGCTGGGATCAGTTGGTTCTTCCCAGAAGCTAAATACAGATGAGGTGAGTCGTGAAATCATCAAAACTTCTTCTTTCTTCACTTTTGCTCATCAGCCTTGCGAGCTCCGCCCAGTCTCAGCGCAAAGCTGCCCCGGCGAAGAAAGCACCGGCAAAACCAGCAGTCACAGCTCCTGCGAATCGCGCTTCGGTGGCGCAAAGGAAAACCCCGCAGAATCGCGCGGCCGCTCAGTTGTCTGAAGCTTTGTCCCTGGCTCGTGCGGGGTCTTACGATCGTGCCAGTGTGATGCTCTATCGTCTTTCGAGAAACCCAGAGCTTGCTGGGCAGCGGCAGCAAATCAAATACTTGCTGGGTGTGTCTTTGATGGAACAAAAAAACTATCAAGTGGCGGCTTTTCAATTCGTGGATGTGATCCGAAACGGTGAATCCAAATACACCAAACAGGCCATTGAAAAATTATCTCTGGTGGCCGATGCTTTGGGAGATGACAGTCTTTTGAACTATGCCATTTCGCGAGTTCGTTTGGATGATTTTCCTGAAAAATACAAAGACATGGTCTATTTCCGCCTCGGTGAGATCAAACTCAAGAACAAGGCTTACGCAGAAGCAGTGCAAAGTTTTGCCAGAGTACCCGCTTCGAGTAAGTACTATTCTCAAGCCCTTTTCAACAGGGGCTTAGCGCATCTTGAAGCGAAGCAAACTTCAGAAGCACAAAAGGTTTTTGAGCAGCTCCTGTCAAACCGAACAAACTCAGGAGTGACAGATACTAATCGAGTGGCCGCCCAAATGGCGCTGGCTCGGACGCTCTATCAAGCTCAGGACTGGGATGCCTCAATCGAAGCTTACCGCCAGGTTCCTCGCGATCATGAGTTTTGGCATGATGCACTTTTTGAACAGAGTTGGGCTTATCTGAGGGCGGCAAAATTTCGAAGTGCTCTTTCTAATTTTCAATCACTGCATTCGACATTCTATGAAGATCATTATCTCCCTGAGTCTTTGCTTTTACGGTCGATCGTTTTCCTTTACATCTGTAAGTACGATGAAATGGAAAAAGTTCTCGATCTTTTTGAGCGAAGTTACGGCACCGTGCGAGCAAAATTAGGCACGAAGCTTAATTCAGTCAAAGATCCCATCGAATACTATCAAGAACTCGAAAAAGCCCAGCAGTTCAAGCTTGGCAAAAGCGACAAGAATCAGCTGAAAACACCTTACTCTGTTCTTCGTTACATTCTAGGACAAGGTGACGTGAAAAGGTCTATGGCCTATCTCAAGACTCTGCAGGAAGAAAAACAAAGAATGGAATCTAATCCAGTGTACAGCCGGTCTGGGCTTCTGTCTTACGGGCAGAAGATACTGAACAATCGGATGAGGAATACTCGAATCGCCATCGGAGAAATGTCGAAAGGGCATATGGGAGCCATTCGCGCGGAGCTGAGAGATCTTTATGAACAAGCAGGATTTGTTCGTTATGAAATGATCAATGGTCGAAAAGAAACATTGAAAAAGAAAATTGCTGGGAAAGATATCCCGACGGATCAAATTGATGAAAATGTGAAGAGGGATTTCTTTGTTCAGAATGGATATGAATACTACCCTTTCCAAGGTGAGTACTGGTTGGATGAAGTTGGTAACTATCATTATTTAGGAAAACAATCTTGTGAGTAGAACTATGAAATATCTTTTACTAGCAGCGCTGCTCCTTCAGGCTCCTCAGGCTTTTTCGCAGACCAAAAAGCAGGCTTCCCAAGGCAAAAAAACCATCGGTGAGCTCTTGAAACAAGCAGACCGAGGCGCCGGAATATCCTTTGGAGAAAAACGAGGCATTTCACTTCCTGGCGGTGTTGTCGAGCCTGCCAGCCGTCCCCGAACCAAAGTGGATCTGAATCAGGTGAAGCCCCCCAGAACTTCATCCTTTTTTGAAGATGCTTCTTCAGACCAGGCAAAACTTGAGAAGATCACTGATCAGCAGATCAATGAGCTTTTTAAACTCACGCAGAAGTTTAGAACTTCACCCCAGAGAGGGGAGTTGTGGCTGCGCCTCGCCGAACTCTATTTTGAAAAGGCTGGAGTGATCTATTTTCGCAAGCAAGGGTAATTTGATAAAAATTTGCGCGATTTTCAAGAAGGTCGTAGCAAAGCAAAACCGACTC
>JBKCXY010000237.1:0-6181 GCA_046315835.1 Pseudobdellovibrionaceae bacterium
GGCTTTTTATGGGCCAAAGCTCGATATCATGTTTGTGGATGCTCTCAATCGCCCTTGGCAATTGGGAACATTGCAAGTGGACCCCAATTTGCCTCAGGCTTTTGATTTGAAGTACATCGGTGAAGACAACTCTGAGCACAGGCCTATCATGCTTCACCGAGCGATTCTAGGATCTCTGGAACGCTTTATTGGAGTGTATCTGGAGCACACCGCGGGGCACTTGCCAACATGGTTGGCCCCCACACAAGTTCAGATCCTCAATGTCACCGACCGAGTGAATGGTTTCTGTGAAGAGCTTTTGAATGATCTGAGACAACAGGGTGTGCGTGTGGAATTTGATCGTCGCAATGAGAAACTGAATTTCAAGATTCGTGAAGCTCAAATGGGTAAAGTCCCTTTTATGATCATTGTCGGCGACAAAGAAGCTGAAAAGCGTAGCGTGAGTGTGAGGCTTCGTACCGGTCAGCAGATCAATGATTTAGGTTACGAACAAGTGATTCAAATGATTGTGAACAATATTAAAGAACGAAAGTTACAACCAGAAACATAACCCGGAGGTTTCCCATTACTGGTCCTGTTGAAAGAAAAGATTTTCGAAATAAAGATCGCGACTTTGGTAAAAAGAAAGACAAAGACGGTCTCCGTATCAATCGTGAAATTCGAGCTCAGCAAGTTCGGGTGATTGATGAAGAAGGTCAAATGCTCGGTGTGATGAGTCCTTTCGATGCGGTGAAAATCGCTGAAGAAAGAGGTCTCGATCTCATCGAAATCGCGCCCACCGCCACTCCTCCGACTTGTAAGATCATGGATTACGGCAAGTGGAAATATGAAAATAAAAAGAAACAAGCAGCCGCTCGCAAAAAGCAAGTGATCGTGCAAGTGAAAGAGCTGCAGCTCCGTCCGCGAACAGACAAGCATGACTTCGACACCAAAATGAATCATGCCAAGAGATTTTTGCTCGAAGGTGACAAAGTGAAAGTCACTTTGCGATTTATGGGTCGAGAGATGGCTCACCAAGAGTTAGGAATGGATCTATTGAAGAAAGTCCAAGAAGCTTTGGCAGCATTAGCACTGATCGAATCAGGACCTAAGATGGAAGGAAAAAATGCTTTCCTGATCGTGGCGCCAGATCCGATCAAGGTGAAAGAGTACTTAAAGACCAATGCTAAACCGACAGGCGATCTCCCCGAGGACGATTCCGGCCTCTCGGATGATGAAGACGAAGAATAGGTATTTCTTGAGAGGGCAACTGACATTGTCGTCACCGTTGGTGGCGACAATGTTTAAAGTGCCTGCTGTGAAGATCATACTTTGGGGATTTCCGCCGCCATAATATTTTACCTGATAAAGTGAGTAGAGTCGTCTTCATGAGGTCTCGTTGATTAGTAACTGACTCAAAATCCTGTCCCTGGTCTCTGCGACCGCCTCAATGGAGCCAACATTTACTTATGAGATCTGCGTGTTCGTTGGTGATTTCTGTTTCTTGTAAAACAAGAAACAGAAATTCCGTCCGATTTCCTTTTTTCCTCTATTGAGTTAGGTAGTTAGAGGACGGCGTTCTGCTGAAGGGACAGGATTTTGAGTCAGTTGCTAAAGAGCTCGGATTCTCTCGATTCGCCGAGATTTAGGGCTACCGCCCATATTGTAGCGAACCATGACTTCACCCGAAACATCAGAACGACCCACATAACGAGCTTCCACCCAGAGACCGGCTACATTCACTTCCACGGCATCTCCGATGAAAACTCTGCGTAGATTCTTTCTGCGGTCCCTCAGTTCAATAAACTCAGGCACAGGGGCCGGGGCTGTTGCCGGCGGGTTTGTTACTACAGGAGTTCTCACGACAGGCACTGACGGCGGTGTGCCCACGGACGTAGCCGGAGACGGAGTGACTGGTCTTGCGGGCTTCGGGGTTACCACTGTGGTTGTTGTCGTGGTTGTCGTAGCTGTGGCCCCAGCAATCATGCCGGGAACCGCAGAGACTTCATCAATACCCGTGACGACTTGCGGTTGTACCTGATAGATCGCATCGGCCACTGACGCATCAGTCGTTCCAATCGAATTCACAGCTGCTTGGGTTACAATCGCGACCATTTCAATTTCACTGGGCGCTCCCATTTCGATTTCAATACGAGCGATACTGATTTGTTGTTTCTCGATGGGAAGCGAAACTGGTCTCCCCACAATCACGAGCTGTGCTAACTCTGTGGCGCCCCGACTGAAGTTTGTCAGCTCATAAATGTCGTAAGACCGAAGATCTGACAGAAGAAAATCATCTGTAGGCCGCACAACAACACCCGCCAGATGTTTTTGCTCTCGACTGACACGTAAACCGAGATATGGCGCACCATCGCGTGCTTTCGCATAGATTCTGAGCCGCGAGATTTCTCGAAGCCCAGGGACCGCCCGATTGAGATCCAAGACATAGCGATCCTCGATGGCTGACTCGACTCGATAAACCTGATCAGAAAGTTGGCCGCGCTCCAAAGTGACGACCACGGTGCTTTGAGCAAATACGGCAGACCCAGAAAGAACTAAGGAAAGTCCAAGAATAATGTTTTTCATAACTACCTCAGCTCCTGCAGCTTTTGAAGAATGTTGAATTGAGTTCTATCAAAGCTCGGTCTTTTCGAAGCTAACTCCAGCAACCGGTTCACATCATAACCGTGAACAGCTTGAGCATCTCTCGTCAGCGTCTCTCGGAAGAAAGTTTCCCCTCGAGCCCAATCTGCTTCTTGCCCCTGATCCTGACATGAGCTGAGCTCACTCAAGGACTGAGCACCCCATCGGCGCTCAACACACAGGTAGGGATTAAAGGACATCTGAACAACTCGATCCAAGGCTCCCGCAAAGGACAGAGTGACTTCTCGGCCTTGGGAGTTCGTATACTTCACAGGGCAAGACCCTGCCATTTTGTGGTACTCGTTGATGAGCTGCTCTTTGAAATTTCCCTGATCGAATTGATAGAGAGAATCACCTTTCTTCCACTTTTCAAACAGCTCTTGAGTCAGTCCCACGAGATCAACAATCATCAATCGAATATTGATGTCTCGACCTGGGCTTGAATAGACTTCCCATTCGCCTTCGGCTCCAAAAATATTTCTTGGAAGATTGGCTGGCATTTCTTTTTGATCGACTCCATCAGCGATGGCAGCTTCTACGCCTGCTTTACGAGCCTGCAATTGACCGCAAACGTCGGCTAACTTGGACTTAAAGGTCGCAACAGCTCCTAAGCGGCGCACCGACTTCAGCTGTGCTTTCACGAATTCATCAAAGGGACGATAGGTTCCCATCGCATACCAATCCGCAGAAACAGTGGATGTACCTTCATTCCCAGTCCCTGAGGCCACTCGAACTCGATTGACAAGCGTCGGAATCACATTGTCCATCAATGGATTACCATCAGCTTCGATGATCACTTGGTTTCTTTCATTTCGGCCAGGTGTCTTGCGGCAAGCTCCATTTTCAACAGCGCAGAATTCTCTTCCGGTCCAAGCGACCGGAGCTTTTTGTAAATGTCCGAAATATTGTTCTAAAGAAAAATCAGCGATTTCTTCATCCCGAGAAAAAACGGTTCGCGATTGACCTCTCACCCATCGTAAGCCCTTGTCTGTGGTTGTGAGATTTTCAAAACGGACAGGTCTCCAGTTCTTAAAGCCACCCGCTTGTGAGGGCCGACCCGAAATGTACTGACGATTGAAAGTACCCCGTGTGAGACTATTATCGGGGTGAGCATCCATGTATCTGACATTTCCTTCTTGATCCACATCGAAGACGATGGCTGCGTGGCCAGTAGGTTTATAAAGTACAGTGCCTGGCACGATGCTACTCGTTCTAATGATCGGCGAGTAAAAATCAGGCTGAATTTGTCTTCCAGTCACCTGATTGATTCGAAACATTCCTGTCATCACTCGGTTTCGCATTTGATCAGCAGCCCAGAAGAACTGCTGGCTTGCTCCACCATCATAAGGCTCAAGCCTGCGAGAGGCTGGAAAGTTCCCGTTACGGCTATAGCGCGCATCGTTGCGACCTTGCTGTAACTTCGTCAGAGCCTCTGATTTTTGTGCATCTGACATCTCGAGGTTATTTTGTATGCGCTCAATTTCTTTCTGATAATCCAGCTCTTGATGCCGGGTGAAAGGATTCGCAGACACTGAATTGACATACGAAAATGGGAGTCCCTTTTTCCAAGAAAAATACATTCGGAGGTAATAGGGAAGATCCGCACAATCAGAGTAATGAATCCCTAAAACATCGTGCTCACTTCTTAAAAAATTCGAGCGGGAAGACGCAAGACATTCATCCACGGTACGGCAGCTACTTTGCCCCATTTTGCGGAGCCACTCGCGCCACTCAATTTCGATCGCCTGTGTCCATTCTGTTTGAGTGACAGTCCAAGGCGTCTCAGGAAATCCCGTCAAACACTGCAAAAACTTCGGGTCCACCACTTGAAAACGCTGTGTGGCCACGCCGTCAATACGAACTTCAGTGGGGGCGAATTGAGCGCAGAAAAAAGGGCGAAAATCCTTCATCGCTGCTTCTTTTTGCTCGCGAGAGAAATAAGAGTCCATTTCGGTGGGTGAAAGATTCCGACGAACGGCGAATTCGTTGAAGAGAGCTTGAACTCCCTCATCCGTCAGTCGCTTTTGAACGACATCATAATAGTTACTCGCAACAGCATTATCGTAAGCGCTGTTTTTCACCTGACCATAAGCAAGAGCTCCGCTCAGGCTTAAGATCGCAAAAAGAATTCCTCGGTTGACCATAAACGTACCTCTACCAATTAGATAAATTGATCTAGAGCCCACAAGAGCGAAGACCGTGCCTGTGTTTAATTCCAGCTGGAGCTCAAAACCTGTCAAAAAAGTAGACGAAGGGCTCATTTCTGAGTATTTAAGGCTCATGAACATTGAACAAATGAAACAAAGACTCATAGAGGCTTATCCCAATTCGGTCGTGGATGTGATTGACCTCACGGGCACTTCTGATCATTGGGAAGTGTATGTTGAATCACAAAATTTTAGTGGAATGAGCCGCATTCAGCAGCATCAAGCAGTGATGTCTGTTTTTGGACCGGAACTCAAAACAGGCGAAGTTCACGCCCTTTCTATTCGTACTAAAATCAAGGAGTAACCATGTCAGATGTTAATCAAAAAATTGAATCGCTTTTGAACTCTCACAAAGTGGTCCTGTTCATGAAGGGCAACAAGAACTTTCCTATGTGTGGTTTTTCAGCGAGAGCGACCGCGATTCTTCAAGATCTGGGCGTTGAGTTTTTCGATGTGAACGTTCTCGAAGATCAAGAAATTCGCGAAGGTATCAAAGTCTACGGAAACTGGCCGACGATCCCTCAGCTTTACATCAATAAACAATTGGTGGGCGGTTCAGATATTATGATGGAAATGTACGAGTCGGGCGAGCTTCAAGAAGCTCTCAAAAACTAAATTCTTCTATTTCTCTCAGGGGACAGTGACTAGAAAATCTTTGATGGCCCGAGCAAGATCGGGCCGATCAAGGCGCAAAATATGATTCAAAACTCCGAACTTTCCGTTCAATTCATCTCGGAAAGCAGTGTTCATGATTCCAACAATTTTCCCACCAAGAATAACTGGCGCGCCAGAATCTCCAGGACCTGCAAAGCTATTGGCCTCATCACTGAGTAAAATATAATGGCTGGAAGTCGCGTCTTCGATCAGGGAATTGCCATGATTTTTTTGAACTCAGGCCAAGAATCAAGAAAAACCCGGATATCAGTGAATGGATTGTACTGAGTGCCATAACCAATGTATCCCACAGGTTTGTTGTTCCAAGAGAATGGCTCAAATGAAAGTTCAAATTCGGGTGTACGAAGCTTCTGGGAAAACTTAACAAAGGCAATGTCCCAGGGATTTATGTCTTCAGAGGATTTGTGCTGGTACCACGGATTAAGAACTTGCCCAACTTGCATCTTTGAGGGCTCTTGACCTTCAAACTCGTGGAGCAGAACAGTGGAAGCGGCCTAAACACAAGAAACTGACTCAGAACCCTGTCCCTCAAATCTCCAAAGATCCGGATTTCATGAGGGAATTCTCGTCTTTGACGTCATTGTCGGTGCCAAAGGCAAGCGCTCGGCTTGCTTTGGTTCCTTCAAATGATGATTTCATGTCCTCGGTGCCACTCTCAACTCTGCACAAAGAAAGGG
>JBKCXY010000238.1:0-4770 GCA_046315835.1 Pseudobdellovibrionaceae bacterium
GTTTTCATTCCGTCCACCGAAGGCTCGATCACGACAAACTCATTTGACGTGAAGTCTTTCATTCGCCTATATGCCCCAAAAAACAATGGCGCATTTAGCCGATTCACTTCGGACTCGAAATGGTCATGGTATTCTTTGAGATTGGGAGCTTCTCGGAAAAAATGCAAAAATGAAACGGCACCCTCAGGCAAAATAAATATTCGAGAGTCTGGCTGAAGATCCTTGCCCTGGAATAACAGCGAAAATTTTTTCTGCTCATTCTTGATGGTGTCACGAATGAACGTGTCTGTATCGCGAGCTGTCGGTGCAACCTCAGAAAGTGTTTGTGCAATTACAATCGGAATCGTCTCACTGAATTCTTGCTCAGAATATCTTGAGTATACAACTGAGACTATAACAAAAAATGCCACTGGCGCTGCTGTAAGAAATAACCTACCCAGAATATGATTTTTTGAAAATCGAGCATAAAGCAGAGCTGCTATCTCTGAACTCAGCACTAATAAAAAGGATACAAAATGGGCGCCGCCGATTTTCGCAAAAGCTAACAGATCTGGAATACGAAATAAGTGATTGGCATTGGATACCGCGAGAAAATGAAAATATTCCCACGAAAGAGCAAGGACGAGCCCCCCCACAATGGCAACCCAAAGTGGGTGAAATATTTCTCGTAAAAAATAACGGACAGAGGAATAAATTAAAAGAAAACTCATCGCCAAGGGACCTAGAATTAAGTAAACCAGAAAGACTGCAAACTGACTTTGATTCCAAACCTGCGGGGCACTTGTCGGTACCCAGTCAAACGTGACTAGGCCCATAGCAATTTGCATCCACAATGTCTGCCAAAGAACTTCAGAAATTTTTTTTCTCTGGTTGAGATCAAGAATCCACGGCACAAGGGCAAACAAAATAAAAATCCCAGCCCATGGTAATGCTATGTTCGAGCAGGCATAGAGAACAGAAGATAACAACGTCAGCTGACTTGGTTTCACTTTTTAGAACTTCCCTCTTGAGAAGCTTCATCTCTCTGACGACCCTTCGCAAAAAATTCAGCAAGGGTCATTTTGCTTTTCTCATTCATTCCCATTAAAAACCTCTCGTCATTTTCCGTTCTAGAGTGCACCAACGAGCTTGGGATCATAGCCTCGAACAATGTGCTGCCACCATTTGTCTGTAGATCATGTGCTCATATTGCAAAGCAACGCCTAACCCCAGCCGATTCAAAGAAAGATGGCAAAGTCGCTGAACATAGAACTCAAGCTCTTCACCTCTTAGTTTTGTCAATTGCTCAGTGAGGCCCAATTTGTCTGCCTCATGCTCTCGCTTTTGAAAAATCTTAAAAGATAAAGCGCGCTGCTCGGTGATTATTTTTAATGCCATCTCTTTTGACTCATAAAACTCGTCGCGCGATATTTCACTGAAAAACGAACTTCCCGATCTCGAATCTGGCTTTACTGCATTTAGATGCTTGGTATAAAAATAAACTGAAATCCACGCCGCTATCATCAAATCAGAAGCTTGTGTTTTGTCGCCCTTCAGTGAACGCAGTAACTCCCCAACCGCACCAGAGTCCAACCAAGACAAAAGTAAAAACATTCTTTGGTTCTTTGCCCCTATGTAAACATCTTTCTCTGGAAAATAAGGTTCAATTTTGTAAGATAAAATGCTGTTGTTCACAGATGGTCGCCGCAAAAAATGTTCAAGTTTTTGTAAGTATTCATAATACTGCTCGGAAGTTCGACAAAGAACTCGTAAGCGCAACACAGGACCTTCTTCATTGTATCGAATAAAAAACCAAGGCTGCTTTTCTTTACAAAAAGACTTATGTAATTGCCTCAATATCACATTCTGCCCATCGACCGAGGCCCTTACAGTAAAGTACAATGTTCTAAAAACATGGGGTGACCTTATCTGTGGCCTTAAAAACTCAGGCCCTGCAGCCAGCTTTAACGGTTGCCTGAACAACTGCAGAAACTCAGTTCTCATCGGTTTATCATTGAATAAACACGCTCTGGATAAACCTGCTGTTTCGCGAAAAACCAAAACTGGCTTGCTCTTACTTAGTTTGAGGATACTCTCAGAAACTCCCTGATCCCTTAAGGGCAGAAAGTATTCCTTTTGTTCCACATTAACTGTTAACACTTCCACACCCGCAAAGGTTTCACGTAACCAGGCTTCAGCCCCTGTGCTATTCTTACTTAACATTTGATTTAAATAATCTTTCGAGAACGTCCACTGCTGGGGCGCTAGAACCACACTATTCCATCGAACGCGTGGCAAGTATGACATCGCTCCAAACTCAAGCCAAGGAAACTCTATGTCTGAAATGTGAAACTGAGATGCAATCTGATTCAATAATCGCGCAACGGGCATCGGATCTAGCAAAGGATTCACTGCATTCGACTGAACAGGTAAAATATATTTTTGCAGCTGATCACTCCATAACAAGAGTGTTCCATTTTTAAGCACTACTGAGAGATCCCTGAGCGAAATACCCTGACTTGCGTTCTTCGGATTATTGTTGATATCAATAAAATATCCTCTCCCTAGACGGCAACTAAACAGATCTTTGTTGCGAAATGCCGGTGTCGAGCCTATTTCTGCCCAAAGAAAATTATCAGCAACTTCTGGCAACAAATCGCTACTGCCAGTACCTTTTTTAAAAAACCTGAGAAAGCGTCCAATGGGGCGCACCCCGGGGCCTGCAAATATTTTTCGTATCCAAGCCTTTTCATCGGACAACAAGTACCCTGTGGAAAATGAGGCCAACTGCGCTGGCAACGGATGGCTCTGGAGATACCTTTCGACTTCTTGATCAGAGAGAAGAATTTCCGATTTTTTAACCAAAGAATCATAAATGCGATCTTGAAAAAATAAATGGCGATAATTTTTTTGCCCAGAAGAAGACAGCTGACTGCCATCATAAAAACCATGCTGGGAATTAACCACTTGCAGAAGTGGTACTGATCGTGTGTCAAATTGTTTCTGAAACCGTTCGATTAAGCTCTGACAAGGTCGTAACCCCGAGCCCTGCAAACTCATCGCTAACATCAACTGAGAGGCCTGGCCTATATCTTTTGTAAGTTTTGAGTGTTGATAAAAGGGATTCTGTTGCTCAGCGACCACGGCTAGTCCATAGTTATGAAAATGCTCCACCCCTAGGAGCTCTTTTTTTGCTGAAACTTCTCCTTGTACATTTTTTTCATTAAATATTTTTTTTGCATTTCCATAAGAAAATCTATCTTGGACTTCGGAGGTCCTCACGAAAGATATTTTGATCATCTCGCGAATTATACTTTCTAATTTTTTTTTCGACAGTTTATACTTTTTGAATCTTTTTGAAATTTGCAGAAAGGTCTTAGGTTCTATCAAGTAATCTTTGATTTCTACAAAAAAAGCAGTTTTTTTAAGAATCTGCCACTCAATCGAAGCAACGGTTTTCTGACAAAGTGTATGTGGAAAGATAAGCTCGTTGCCAACAGAATACACAACTGAATTGACTTGAAAAAGGGTCTTCTCTGTTATCCTTAAAAGGTTCTTCTCTACAGTGTCTTTCTGGTATCTGTAGCCCACTATTCTGTTTATCAAGAGCGGTGCGTGGTCTCCGTGTTTTCTTGGTGCTGATCCGACAGCAACAAATCCAGCAACCGGGACTGTTGAATACAACGAACGAAAGTGAATTCCCCGGAGCGGCTGAGTGAAATTATCTAAACCCTCTAACTGTGATCGCCTCACTAAATCTGGATAACCGACATTGAGTTGAAATCGAGTCCACGGATTTGCAAGCCAAGCCTTCAGCTCATTCTCGTCCAGTTGATATTCAAACGACTGCAATGCCATTCGAAAATAAATTTTATCATCAGCAACAAATTTAGATTTCATGTGGTTATCTTTGCAGTTCCAAAAAGTATTGACCAGTCACTTTCCCAGTTTTTCGGCTCATCACATTGACTGACAGCCGCTACACCCAAATACCCTTCCAATAAACCACCTTCATAAAACCCTCTTGACTTGCTTGATACAGCTTTATAGGTCTTCATCACCTGAAGCCAATAAAGCCACTGCTCTCGTGCCTCTTTCCGATGAGTCTCATTGTAAAAGAATCGACAAATGTCAGCTAATCCTGCATAGCCATGACAAAAGAAAGGGTTATCTAAACTCATCTTTTTCTTCATATTTTTATTCCAGATCAAAAAAAGTTCCCATGCTTTAGACCTGTAATCCTCACGCTGCAACGCTATCGCAGCCCAAAGCAGTGCCATGCTGATTCCTGGTGTACCATAGCACCAAGCCTGCTGGCTAACTCCACTCTTGAATACTTTGACATACTCGTGATTAAAAAAATGAGCTGGGATATCACCACTTGGCGTCCTATCTGAAGCGTAGATTAGGTATTCACTCAAGCCAGCCAAAACTGGTACCACTTTTCCAAGTCGGCTTGGCCTCAATAAGGCATACTGCGAGAGTACAAATACAAGCCCTGCAAGGCCATGGGAAAAACCCAAGTTAACTGCGCCAAACAAATCTGCTACCTTGACTTCCATTTTCAACAAGTTCTGGGGGACCGCCTGGCGTATTGGCCCTAAAATCTGCTCGACATCCACGATCCAATAGCAGCCATGCTCAGAAAATTCTATTTGAGACAAAATTGCATCTAAGATCAAGTCTTCTGCCGGTAAAGATTCAGTGGGACTATACTTTAATACAGCAAGAAGTAAGCCTCCGAGCCCTGCAATCAATTCAGGGCTTTGAAGATCTAGATCGAGACTGACC
>JBKCXY010000239.1:0-8846 GCA_046315835.1 Pseudobdellovibrionaceae bacterium
TGGAACTTCACGAATGCTGTGACTTCCGAAATGATCGGATTGGAATAAGGATCCCACTCAGCAACTGTTGCACCTTTTGAAACTTTTTCGCCATCTTTGAAACTCAAGATAGCACCGTAAACGAGCTTGAAATTCTCACGCTCACGACCACTTTCATCAATAACAACAGCTTCACCGTTACGATTCATCACAGTCAGTTTACCGCTTCGGTTGCCCACTGAATGAACGTTTCTTAGCTTCAGTGTACCTTCGTACCTGCTTGTGTGAACCGATTGTTCAACTGCACGAGAGGCCGCACCACCCAAGTGGAAGGTTCTCATTGTCAACTGCGTTCCAGGCTCACCGATCGACTGAGCGGCGATAATTCCCACTGCCTCACCCAAGTTGACCGTTGCTCCACGAGCAAGATCACGTCCGTAACACTTCACGCACACCCCACGCTTGGTCTTACAAGTCAGAGCTGAGCGGATATAAACTTTCTCGATACCGAGCTCATCGATTTTTCCAATATGCTTCTCAGTCACCTCAGTGCTTGCCGGAACGATAACTTGATTTGTGTATGGATCAACAACATCTCTTAATGCTGTTCTCCCGAGGAGACGATCACCGATAGGCTGGATAATTTCGCCTCCTTCGTACACTGGAGTGATTTCCAAACCGTCTTCAGTTCCACAATCAAGATCTGAGACAATCACATCTTGAGCAACATCCACGAGACGTCGCGTGAGGTAACCAGAGTTTGCTGTTTTAAGAGCTGTATCGGCAAGACCCTTACGAGCACCGTGAGTTGAGATAAAGTACTGAAGAACGTTCAGACCTTCACGGAAGTTCGCAGTGATGGGAGATTCGATGATTTCACCAGACGGTTTCGCCATCAAACCACGCATTCCACCCAGCTGGCGAATCTGCGCTGCAGATCCCCGAGCTCCGGAATCAGCCATGACGAAGATCGAGTTGAAAGATGGTCCTTGAACCTCTTTGCCATCAACCATGAACTTTTGCTTTTCGATCTGAACAATCATGTCTTTAGCAACACGGTCAGCTGTTTGAGCCCAGATATCGACCACTTTGTTGTATCTTTCACCGTCAGTGATCAAACCTTCCTCGTACTGCTGATGAATCTCAGAGACCTGCTTTTCAGCATCGCCAAGAAGTTTAGTTTTAGTTTCTGGGATAACCATGTCGTCGATACAGATTGAAATACCTGCACGAGTCGAAAACTTGAAACCCATTTCCATGATCTTATCAGCTAAAATACAAGTCGACTTCGCACCTGCAAGACGGAAGGTTTTATCAATTAAATGTGCAATTGTTTTCTTGCTCATGACTTGATTGATTTCTTCGAATGGAACTTCTTTCGGAACAATTGAAGACAAGATAGCTCGCCCTACGGTTGTTTCACGAACTTTTCCATTGATACGAACCTTCACATTCGCCTGCAGATCTACAAGTCCCGCCTCGTAAGCATATTCTGCTTCAAGGACAGATGAAAACACTTTGCCTGAACCTTTGCCTCCAGGACGAATACGAGTTAACCAATACATTCCTAAAACGATGTCTTGCGATGGATTGATAATTGGCTTTCCGTGAGCTGGAGACAAGATGTTATTCGTCGACATCATCAAGACTCGAGCTTCAACTTGTGCTTCAATTGAAAGGGGCACGTGAACGGCCATTTGGTCCCCGTCAAAGTCAGCATTGAATGCTGTACAAACGAGGGGGTGCAACTGGATCGCCTTTCCTTCATGAAGAACTGGCTCAAAAGCTTGGATTCCTAAGCGGTGAAGTGTTGGGGCACGGTTCAACATAACTGGGTGTTCTTTCACCACATCCGCCAAAATATCCCATACTTCCGTCGTCTCTTGGTCTACAAGGCGCTTTGATTGCTTAATTGTTGTTGAAAGGCCCTTCTCTTCAAGTTTGTTATAAACAAATGGCTTAAAGAGTTCGAGAGCCATTTTCTTAGGTAGTCCACACTGGTGGAGCTTCAGGTTTGGCCCTACAACGATCACCGAACGACCCGAGTAGTCCACACGCTTACCAAGGAGATTCTGCCTGAATCGACCTTGCTTACCCTTCAGCATATCACTCAGTGATCTGAGTGGGCGTTTGTTAGGGCCAGTGAACGTTTTTCCTCGTCTTCCATTATCCAAAAGCGCATCGACTGACTCTTGTAACATTCGCTTTTCATTACGGATAATGATGTCTGGAGCGTTAAGCTCTTGGAGTCTCTTCAGACGGTTGTTTCTGTTGATCACACGTCGATAGAGATCATTCAGATCGGAAGTCGCAAAACGTCCACCGTCGAGAGGGACAAGTGGTCGTAAGTCTGGTGGAAGAACAGGCAAAGCCTCAAGCATCATCCATTCAGGTTTATTGATTGAGCCTTTGAAGGCCTCCACGACTTTCAAGCGCTTTGAAAGCTTCTTAACTGCCGCATCAGATTTTGCATCTTTCAGTTCCAATCTCAATTTCTTTGAGAGGTACTCAACATCAATCTTTCGAAGCAAGTCACGAACAGCTTCCCCACCCATACCTGCTTTGAAACTTGGACCGAATTCGTTGAGAGCTGACTGGTAAGCTTCCTCAGTCAGAACCTGACCTTCGAGGAGTGAAGTTTCCATAGGATCGATAACAACATAAGCTTCACAGTAAAGAACCTTCTCGACTTCTTTCAATGAAAGATTCAATAGGTTACCGATTCTTGAAGGCAATGATCGTAAGAACCAAATATGCGCAACTGGGGTTGCAAGTTCAATATGACCCATGCGCTCACGGCGTACTTTAGACTGAGTGACTTCAACGCCACACTTCTCACAAATAACGCCACGGTATTTCATTCGCTTGTATTTCCCACAAAGACATTCGTAGTCCTTGATCGGCCCAAAAATCTTTGCGCAGAACAATCCATCACGCTCTGGCTTGAAGGTTCTGTAGTTAATAGTTTCTGGCTTCTTTACTTCTCCAAAAGACCAATCCCTAATCATTTCTGGTGAAGCCAGGGATACCCTAACAGCATCAAACGAAAGTGGATCTTTTGGTTTATCAAAAAAGTTTAGTAAGTCTCTCAAAGGTCACCTCATTCTTAAAATTTAAAACTCAAAGCTTACAGCCACACAATTAGTGCGGCTGACTTCCCTCGCCAGTGTTCTCACCTGAATCCATAGCTTCATCAGAATCTGACTCATCTGTCAGAATGTCTGACTCCATCAACTCGACGTTCAGTCCAAGAGCTTGAAGCTCTTTAACAAGGACGTTGAATGATTCTGGGAGTCCTGGTTCGAGGATATTCTCACCTTTTACGATGCTTTCATACATTCGTGTTCTTCCTGCCACGTCATCCGACTTAACAGTGAGGAACTCTTGCAGTGAGTAAGCGGCACCGTAAGCTTCAATGGCCCAAACTTCCATCTCTCCGAGACGCTGACCACCAAACTGAGCTTTACCACCCAGTGGTTGCTGCGAAACAAGTGAATAGGGTCCAATTGAACGAGCGTGAATCTTCTCTTCCACAAGGTGGTGAAGCTTCAGCATGTACATGATCCCAACAGTTACTGAGTTTTCGAAAGACTCACCTGTTCGACCATCAAAAAGTATCGTTTGAGCTCTGGAAGGAAGTTGAGCTTTCGCCAACAACGACTTCACATCTGCTTCACGGGCACCGTCGAAGACAGGAGTGCCAACGTGAACGCCTTCCTTCATGCGCGTCACGATCTTTTTCAAAGAAGCTTCGTCTGCGTTTGCAACACGTTGCTGGTGTTCAGAGTCATCAAAAACTTCTCCGAGTTGCTTACGTACCTGCTCCGTATTCCAGTTATCGAGCATTGATCCGATCTGCTTCCCAAGCTCATGAGCAGCCCATCCCAAATGAACTTCCAGAATCTGACCGATGTTCATACGAGACGGAACCCCAAGTGGGTTCAGAACCATGTCCACAGGAGTACCATCAGCGAGGTATGGCATGTCCTCAACGGGCAATACCTTAGAAACCACACCCTTATTCCCATGGCGACCTGCAAACTTATCACCGACCTGAAGCTTTCGTTTGATAGCAACATAAACTTTCACCATCTTGATGACACCAGGAGGAAGTTCGTCGCCCTTTTTCAAACGATCAATCTTCTCATTGAACACGATCTTCACCGCATCCAACTGGTTTCGTGCGCCATCGAGAATACGAGTCACTTGATACTCTAGATCCTGCTCGAGAGGGATGTACGTTAAGAGTTCAAACGGAATTGTCTCAACGTCAGCATTTGTGATTTCTTGACCTTTTGAGAGAAGCTTTTGGCTTCCATCTTCATTCAGGAGAACACCTGTGGTCTTTTTACCAACCAAGATATCCTTCAACTTTTCAATCGCATTATTTTTAATAACGTTCTGTTCTACTGACAAATCTTTCTCAAGTTTACGTCTCTTCTCCTCAATGATGACAGCAAGACGCTCATCGCGATCGGCTCCCTCACGAGAGTAAACCTGTGCATCAATGACAGTTCCGTAAACACCTGATGGAGCTCTGAGGGAAGTATCTCTGACATCGCCCGCCTTATCTCCGAAGATAGCTCGGAGGAGTTTTTCCTCTGGAGATAACTGAGTCTCACCTTTCGGTGTAACTTTGCCCACCAAGATACAGCCTGGGCGCACATCAGCACCAATACGGATAATGCCTGAGGTGTCGAGATCTTTGAGCGCCTCTTCACCGACGTTGGCGATATCGCGAGTGATTTCTTCCTTACCCAGTTTTGTATCACGAGCAACACACTCAAACTCTTCAATGTGAACTGAAGTGTAAGTGTCCTCTTTGATCAAACGCTCAGAAATAAGGATCGAATCCTCGAAATTGTAACCTTGCCAAGGAGTGAACGCCACCAGGATATTCTGACCCAGAGCTAATTCACCCAACTCAGTGGAAGGACCATCAGCGATAATGTCGCTACGACCGACACGGTCGCCAACATTGACGATTGGTTTTTGATTAAAACAAGTATTTTGGTTTGTTCTTTGGTACTTCGTCAGATTGTAGATATCCACGTTAGCGCCAAGCTCACCAGCTTTTGCAAGACGTCGAACCACGATACGTGAGGCATCAACTTCTTCGACGATACCGTCGTTGAGTGCAACGACAGACGTCCCTGAATCTCGAGCAACAAGACGCTCAACCCCTGTTCCAATAAGCGGCGAGCGGCTTCGCAAAAGCGGAACTGCTTGACGTTGCATGTTTGAACCCATCAGTGCTCGGTTCGCATCGTCATGCTCAAGGAAAGGAATCAGAGATGCAGCAATAGAGACAAGCTGAGATGGAGAAACGTCCATCAACGACACGTTATCTTTATTGACGATCTCGTACTCACCATTCACACGACAGATGACGCTTGAGTCCTTCAATTCTCTCGCAGTCGTCAGCGCATCTCGAGTCGCAGGTGCAATCTTATGACCAGCCTCTTCAAGAGCAGACATGTAAGTGATGTCTGTAGAGACTTTTGCAGTATCTACCTTACGGTAAGGTGTCTCAATGAACCCGTGCTTATTGATACGAGCATAAGTCGCCAATGAAGCAATCAGACCGATATTTGGACCTTCTGGAGTCTCGATTGGACAGATACGTCCGTAGTGCGTGGGATGCACGTCTCGGACTTCGAAACCAGCGCGATCACGAGTCAATCCACCCGGCCCAAGAGCTGACAAACGACGCTTGTGAGTGATTTCTGACAATGGGTTTGTTTGATCCATGAACTGAGAAAGTTGCGAAGAGCCAAAAAACTCTTTCACGACCGCGTTCACAGGCTTTGCGTTCACTAGATCGTGAGGCATCATTGTCTCAACATCTTGCAAGCTCATTCGCTCGCGAATTGCTCTCTCCATACGGACTAGACCAATTCGATATTGATTTTCTAACAACTCACCCACAGATCGAACACGACGATTTCCTAAATGATCGATATCGTCGACAACTCCGCGGCCATTTTTCAAGTCGATCAGAGTTTTTACAGTCGAAAGAATGTCCTTATTAGTCAGAGTTCTAAACTCTGGCGGGCACTCTTCCATTGGGATATTGAATCGATGATTAATCTTAATACGACCTACCTCTGAGAGATCATATGTCTCTGGATCAAAGAAAAGTCGGTGAAAGAACGCCGTTGCTGCATCTAAAGTTGGCGGCTCTCCAGGTCTCAAATGCTGGTAAATCTTCAAGAGTGCTTCTTCTTTGTTCGTCACTTTATCAACCAATAAAGTATTTCGGAGATAAGGCCCTACAGACAGACCATCAAAGAAAATCAGGTGAATTCGATCGATACCAGCTTCCAAAGCTTGAAGAATGCTCGTCTTGGATAGCTCGGCATTTGCATCAGCAATGATTTCCCCTGTCGATTCATCGATCAACGGTTTGGCCAAAACCTTTCCATCGAGATCTTCAGGTGTCACCTCGATCTCTGTGATACCTAAGTCTTTTACTTTTTTAACAACAGCACGAGTAATTCGACGACCCGCTTTGACTAAAGCCTCACCAGATTTGGGATCAAAGATATCAACAATAGCTCTTTGACCAGACATTCTCTCAATATCGAGTTTTCTGAAGAGCTTTTTGCCTTTAACAGTCACCTCATCCAAATCATAGAAATACTCAAGCAATTGTTCGGTCGTGTACCCCAAAGACTTGAGAACGATCGTCACTGGAAATTTTCTGCGACGATCGATACGAACATGAATTAAATCTTTCTGATCGAATTCGAAATCTAACCAAGATCCACGGTAAGGAATCACACGTGCAGAGTAGATCAATTTACCGCTGGCATTGTTTTTACCGCCATCATGATCAAAGAAAACACCCGGAGAACGGTGCAACTGAGAAACGACAACGCGCTCAGTACCATTGATAATGAAAGAGCCATTTGCTGTCATGAGAGGAATCTCACCGAGGTAAACTTCCTGCTCTTTGACGTCACGAATTGAACGCGCCTCAGTTTCTTCATCAACATCGAATACGATCAAACGCAATGTCACTTTGATTGGTGCCGCGTAGGTCATTCCACGCTGACGGCACTCATCGACGTCGTATTTCGCTGGTTCAAGAGAATAAGAAACAAACTCTAAACTTGAGGTATTATTAAAGTCAGAGATTGGAAAGACAGACTTGAACACACCCTGGAGACCAGTGTCGGTTCTTCTGTCAGAATCGGAATCCTTTTGCAAGAATGCCTCATAAGAGCTCTTTTGCAGTACAATCAGATTTGGGATTTCGATAACTTGTTTATTTTTCGCAAAGGTCTTGCGAAGACGAATATTAGAAGCTGTGATCGGAGTCATTGTGGCCATTCTTTCTCCTTAAGTGCTTAACCATCATATTTTTATTCTCTTTAACGTCAGAGAACAAACGCGAACTCTTTGTGCGGAGGAAGCTCGTCAGACCTCACAGCTTGTGGCTCGGGACCCCGCCCGAGCCATCATAAATTTTAAAACTACTTCACTTCGACTTTAGCGCCGGCTTTTTCTAAGACTTCTTTCATCTTAGCAGCGTCTTCTTTAGTCACGCCTTCTTTAACTGTCTTAGGAGCACCTTCTACGAGAGCTTTTGCTTCGCCAAGGCCCAATCCAGTCAGCGCACGAACTTCTTTGATCACGTTGAGCTTGTTCGCGCCGCTATCCTTCAGAATAACGTCGAAAGTTGTTTTTTCTTCTGCAGGAGCAGCACCAGCTGCACCACCAGCTACAACTGCAACAGGAGCAGCAGCAGAAACGCCCCACTTCTCTTCCAGCATCTTTACAAGTTCAGCGATCTCAAGAACCGTCTTTTTAGAAAGTTCTTCTACGAGTTGTTCATTAGTAAGAGACATTATGTCCTCCAAATTTAATCATTATAGTTATGCTTGCGGAGCAGCTTCAGTAGCTTCCCCACCACCCAGTTTCTTTGCGTACTCATTCAAGCAGCGAGCGAGTTTTGATCCGGGAGCATTAAGTACTCCAAGGAACATAGCTCTGAGCTCATTCTTACCTGGAAGAGTAGCCAAGAATTTAATTTTCGCGTCGTTCAGCGCTTCGCCATCCATAACGCCAGTCTTAATTTGTAAGACCTCTACGTCTTTTGCGAAATCCGCCAAGATTTTAGCCGTCGTGTTCACTTCACCATAAGAAAATACAAGAGCGTTCGTGCCCTTGAATGACTTATCGAGAGCTTCACTCACTTTAGGGAAATCCTTCAGTGCCCGGCGTGCCAATGTGTTGCGAACGACCTTCATCTCAGATTCAGAAGAAGAAAGCTTCTTGCGCAAGCTTGTGACCTGCTCAACTTTCATCCCCTTGAAATCTACGACGAAAGCACCCTTGGATTTCGCAACCTTGTCAGCAAGAGCTTTAATTTGTTGCTCTTTATCTGCGCGAGTAATCATGGGTTACCTCCTTTCATCTTAGTTATCTGCGATACAGTCGGTTGGAGGTTTTCCTTATCCTCTTGCCCGTCTCGGTAGGCTGATTTCTCATTTAGGAGGAGAGCCCCGCCCTCCTCACCTACTGTCTCTGACCGCAATGGTTAATTAACTGTTTTCGTTAGTCACTTGGTTAGCGTCGATCTTCACGCCAGGACCCATTGTCGAAGCCACCGAAATCGAGCGCAGGTAAATCCCTTTGCTGGATGAAGGCTTAGCTTTTACAACGGCGCCCATCAGAGCGTCGAAATTCTCTTTCAACTTCTGATCACCCATTGATTTGCGACCGACAGAAGCATGAACAATTCCTGCTTTATCGATACGGAAATCAAGTTTACCGCGTTTTTCAGCCGAAACTGCTTCGCCGACATTCATCGTCACAGTTCCAACCTTTGGATTCGGCATCAAACCACGAGGTCCAAGAAC
>JBKCXY010000240.1:0-14622 GCA_046315835.1 Pseudobdellovibrionaceae bacterium
TCTCAGAAGAAGTAAATCCACGACTGGTTATGCTGCATGAATTTCGAATTTTTTCTTCCAAATCTGCAAACTTTTCCCGAAACCCATGGGCTTGATTCTCACAAGCCGTCGCTTGAGGCTTTGCATGACTCACACAGCGGCTGAGAATCGATGTTAGCTTTCGATCTGCTCCAAAAATGGATTCAAGCTCCTGAAAGCAGCTTTGACCACAGATCTGATAGCAGGGATGATCGACATTCTGGTTGGTAGCTGCAGCAATTGCGGAAATTTTTCCGGCGGAATTGAAGCCGGGGGATCTCGCATGGCGACTGGCATCGTATCTCGCACTCTGATCATTACACTTCTGGTATTTGCTATCGATCCAAAAATTCAAAAAATGATCTGTTGTATAAACTTGAGCGAAGCTTGGAGAACCAAAAAGAAAGAGAAGAATAAATAAAAGTCTCATCCCTCTATGTTAAAGTTAAAACCTGAAAGTGCAACTCGACTGCCCAAGAGCCTAGGGGCTATGCCCTACTCAACGTCGCACCTCATGGTCAAAGTGCCTTCTCCTTGCTGGATCATGGTCTTAATTTCAAATCTCAATTTAAGATCACCCTGGAAGCTTCCGAAAGGACTGCTAGGAGATCAATAAAATCAAAGGATGATTTATGTTCCTACGTATTTTTGCAATTGCTCTGATCCTTACCGCTGGGACGTTCCTTGAAGCACAGGCTCAAGAGATTTCAATTATTGAGATTCGAAGAAATATTCCCCTCGCTGACGATCAGCCTGTCTATAAGGACTTTTACCTCACCGGTGGCGAATCAGCAGGCCTTAAAAAGAATATGGTCATCACAGCCTATAGAAAACTTACAATTCGAGACTCCTCAGGAGCTCAAACCTATGGAGAATTGCAAGTTCCTGTGGGCCAACTCAAAGTGATCTCTGTGCAGGGCCGATTGGCTGTGGCTCGCGAATATCAGCTCATGAGCCGTGAAGATGAACCGATGCTCGAGCAAATCGGAATCATGACTGGCGATCGAATCGACCTCCAAGGCTCGTTCATTGACAACAAGAAGGGTTCTGCTAAAAAAGGGTCGTGAACTCTTTTATTAGAATCCGCTTATCTCAAGTCCCTGCTGCCTTTGAAGATGTCATCACTCAGCACTGCTTTGATTATGGGGCCACTGGTCTCACCGAAGCCCTGCAATTTGTGCAGCCTGATCTCACTTATGACCCTAAAATTCTGCTGCAAAAAAATCAGGACATTGATGTTTATTTTACGGAACGACCCAACAGCGGTTTTTTCGATAAACTTCGCGAGTGGGCACCCAGTATTCAATGGCATATCTTCGAAGAAGAGAGCAAAGACTGGCTCGCAGAATGGAAAAAAGGGTTCCAATCCTTTCAGCTCGCTGGCCCTTATTGGATCGTTCCCTCTTGGTTGACAGCCCCTCAAGAAGCCCAAGTTCCTATTCTCATTGATCCCGGAATGGCTTTTGGAACGGGAACTCACGATACAACAAAAATGGCATCATGGTTTGTTCATAAGGTGGGCCAGAAACTGGGCTCTCTCGAGAAAGATTGCTTCCTTGATGTGGGAACGGGAACTGCTCTACTCGCAATTCTCGCTCATCATGAAGGTTTTCAAAAAGTGGTGGGCTTAGAAATTGACCCTGAAGCTCGCCGAGTGGCCCGTGAAAATGTCGAAAGAAATGGGGCGAAGGCAGTCAACATCCCCGAGGAACAGATTGAAAAAATCGACCAAGATTTTCCCGTGGTCGTTGCTAACATCATCGATGGCGTTCTGATTTTCTTAAAGAATGATTTGATTCGCGTTCTTCGCTCGGGTGGTCATCTTTTTGTCACCGGAATTCTTGCCGAGCGAGAAGATCTTTTTGCTCAGCAGTTTATAGAAAACAGTCCCTTTGAAATTGTTCGTCGTCTGGAACAAGGAGAATGGATTGGATACTGGCTCAGAAAGCGATAGGAGATGAGAAAGTATTGGCTCGATGCCCAGTTCAAGACCAATGAAGCTGTCGTCATTCAAGGCGATCCCTTTCATCATATCTTTGATGTTTGCCGCCAAGAGGAAGGCTCGCAGTTCGAGGTCCTCTTTGGTGATGGCGAAGCTCATCTTGTCGAAGTGATCGAAGTCAAAAAGAAGCAAGCTCTTGCAAAAATACTCAGCTCTCGGAAGCTTCCTGAGATTCCCCGTCCCTATTTAAAACTTTTTATCTCAGTGCCCCGATACCCGGTGATGGAAGCTTTGGTTGAAAAATGTGTTGAGCTTGGTTGTGCAGAAATTCAGCCCTTCATTTCTGACTTTAGTTTTGTGCGAAAAGGAGACTCGATTCCCCCAAGTAAAGTCGATCGTTGGAACAAAATTGTTGTCTCTGCAACCCAGCAATGTGGTCGCGGCGAACTGATGCCTCTTCTGCCCTTGATTTCACTTACGGAAGCCCTTGAAAAACTTAACCAGAATCCGCAGGCTCAGGGTCTTTTCTTCTATGAAGGACTGGGCAATAAGGACCTTAAAACTTACCTTAAACACGAAGATTTTTCTAAATCTGAAGAATTGTGGGTTTTTGTGGGTTCTGAGGGAGGCTTCTCCTCGACAGAAGTCGAGGTTTTTAGCAAAATAGGTGTCACCCCACTCAGCCTGGGGGATCAAGTTCTGCGGGTGGAAACGGCTTGCATCAGTATTCTGGCCATCCTAAAGTATGAACTTGTGAATTGAGGGAGGGTTGTATGGATCCAATGGATGAGTTTCAGTTCAAGCCACTGACTGAAGGATTAGGCTTTCACAAGCGCAACGAACAGAGCCCAGAACCAAAAAATCTGAAGGCATCTTCGGCTCAGTTTAAGCTAGATAATACTTCTTCCGCTGACATTTCCTCACCGCTCCCCCGAAAGACAACTCGAACTGAAAAGATACAACCTCTCAATAATCCAAATTCATCTGTTGATGATATTTTGAAAACCCTGAATCAGAAGAGAAAAGTCGATTTCGCAGAGAACACGCCGACCCGTCAGTCATTGCGCGAGAAAACTCCCGATGTCTATGTTCAATCCTATTGGGATTTTTCGGCGAGCCTTTTAGATATGATGCTTGTTATTGCCGCAAACCTGGCCTGCTTGATCGTGCTTCTCTTAGTGACTCAGGTCGATCTTTTCTCAAACATCATTAATCCTGATGCGAATTATATGATCTACTTTTCTTTGGCGGCTCTGTTCCTGGGAATCAGCTGGATTTATTCTGTTTGCCACCGCGCTTTCCTTGGCTTTACCCCTGGAGAATGGGTTTTTGATCAACGCTTAGGCACTCCTGATCAAATGCACAAAGGTCATTATGCATTGAAAGCCATCGCACGAAGCTCATTGATTTTGATCACTGGATTTATCACTTTGCCTCTCCTATCGGCTCTGATGAAGCGAGATCTGGTGGGACAGTGGCTCGGAGTGACCCTCGTCAGAAAACATTAATCTATGGGTCAAGTGCTCCGCCAAACTGACCTCAACTCAGAATCCTTCAGAAATGCAGTCCGAGGGAAAAAATTAGTTTTTACAAACGGTTGTTTTGATCTTCTTCACGTGGGCCATGTTCGCTACTTGCAAGAGGCCAAAGCCTGCGGAGATCTCCTTTTTGTGGGCCTGAATACTGACGAGAGCGTGAAAAAACTCAAGGGCCCCACTCGCCCCATCCAAAATGAATCAGATCGGGCCGAAATCATGGCGGCTCTTGGTTGTGTGGATTTCGTCTGTTTGTTTGGTGAAGAAACTCCTGAACAGCTCATTCACCAAGTCCGCCCCCAAGTGTTGGTCAAGGGCGGAGATTGGAAAATCAATCAAATCGTAGGATCCGATTTTGTCTTGAAAAATGGTGGAGAAGTTAAATCCCTTCAGTTCGTTGACGGAAGATCCACCACCAAAATTATCGAAAAATCGAAATCTTAAAAGCGCCAGCCGATGCGGCCTGAGTAAGTGGCTTCGGTATAACGATCCAGTTGAAATGCGACAAAAAAGGACTCCATTTTCACGTGAAGCCCCGCCAAGAAGTGACTGCTCTTGACAGACTCCGTGACGGTTTCTCCCGTATCCGTGATCGCAGAAGCCCCTCCCATGAAAATTCCTGAGGATTGAATAGAGCCTAAGCCAGTATAAAGGGTGACATCTTCCACCGAGAACCCCAACACCACATCATATCCGACATTACTGACGTTGATCAGATTCTGATAGCTCACACTGTTAGCACTGAGAACGAGAGTCATAAAGGCTGGCAGGTACTCAGCCTCGTAAAAACCCCACCGAAGTTGGCCTCCAAAGTTGGTGAGGTTCTCTGCATCTGTCACAGGAGCAAATTGAAAAAAAAGATCCACATTCCCATAGAGCCCTTTTCCTACGCTGAGTAAAGTGTAGGTGGTCTCGCTTTGCTCTTCAGCTTTAGCTCCCAAACGGGAAATTTCAGAAGTGCTCAGAAATTCTTGTGAAAGTCCGATCTCAACACCCGCATAGCCACCCAAAGGATAAGGATTTGAGAGCACTTTCGCAGTCGAACTCAGTCCTAAAACTTCCAAAGCGGTCTTTCGGTCTTCACTGTTCATTCCGGTGGGAATTTTGAGGCGCGCCTGAGCTCCCATCGACCCTCCGATAAGAACCAGGAAAAGAAATAAACGCAGAAACTGAAAGTTCATTTTCAAAGTTTGCTTGAGATTTTGGCTTTTGTAAATGAAGGGGCGTCTAGATTCTGAGAAGCTGCGTGATCTGCTCCAAAAGAGCCTGCGCTGTCGCCAACAAACTAGAATCAGGTCGAGTCAAAATCATTCTCAATGCCGGAAGGAAAACCGCGAACAGTCTTGGGTTGACTCGTTCGGCAGCCACTTCCCGAGTTTCCTGTTGAGCCGCCCCAGTCTCGCCTGCTTGAGCCAAAGCTGCTTGTAAAATCCGAAGACCCTCACCGGCAATCTCCGCATCGGTGGACATAATCACCCGAGATAGAGCGGAAAACTTCAACGGTTTTCCAAAACCCGCGACCACAGCTTTGAGCTTTGCTTTCACAGGCTCTGCCAGCTCGAGCGAGAGAGCATGAGCCAAAGTAAAGCCAGATTCTGTGTAGTCATTATTGAGAATATAAATTCCCACGTTTTGCCGCTCGACGGAAGCATCCCGAATCAGACTTTCAGTGATTTCTAAGTAAGCCTCTGGCGAGATCTCACGAGCGCGACTGGCTTTGATAAATTCGTTGGCCTTGGCTTGCGTGGGTGCTGCAAACAGCAAGACTTTCCACTGCTCAGGAGTGAGCTTCTCTGGCTCCTTCTTTTCTTCTTGAGGCGCATTTTCAGCATTGGCAATGGGCTCTGAAATCACTTGTCGTTTTTGATTCAAATAAAGAGCCTCAGCCACTCGGTCTGAAGCAGAGAGACCTTGGCTTCGTCGACTGGTATCTACAACATTGGTTACAAACTTTTTCGAGTTTTTCTTTTGAGCTGTGGCCTTTTTTGCTTTGGGATCTACTTTTCCCTTCTTGAGCTCAGCCGCTTTTTTTGCATCTTCGATGGACTGGGGCAGTGGTCCCCGAGTCTGCCCTACCAAACCTTTAATATTTCGATGAATCACTCGGCCACTCAAATCAAACTGAGAACGATTGTCTGCGGGGCGAATCATCGAATAATCAATGCTCAAAGGAGACTCTGTGGGCTGAGACTCTGAACCCATCTTCATGAAGGAGAAAAAGGCATATCCCATGATAGCCACTAATCCCAAAACTGAAAAAGTTCGTTGAATCCCAGAAAACACACTTCACCTCTGCTCATTGATAAAGCAGAGACCATGCCACTCTAAATTCAAGGTATTGATTCTGATGGGGAAAACGCGTCAGCCCTTTTTTTGACTGACTAGAAATTCATCAACAATCTGAGGGTCGTCTCATCTTGAGACATAAGGACAATTGCCAAGCTTTGGGCCTTGTTCCGTTGGAAATTTTCGGCACACACCTGGCCTGCGCTCATAGACGGTGCACTGTCTCGTTTTGGGATGCAAAAAGTAGCAGTCCCCATTCGTCCGCTGAGTGAGCATAAAGAGTCCCGTGCCCTCGCGATAAGAAATCACGACGCCCTCTTTTTTCAATCGCTTAAAAACTTTTTTCCCACCGGTTTCAGCTTCATCTTGAGTGATCAAGCCCAAACCAAGAAGATCCTCCAAATGAACTTCTACAGGCATCATGCAACAGCTCGCCACGCAGGTGTTGCAGAGACCTTTTCGATATTTCACCCAGGTCCATGGTTTATCTTTGTCGACTTTCATAGCCTAGACTTAAGACGAGTCTGCCAATTTTGCAAATCTTTGATGGCCTGAGACTAAAGACCAAGCTATTCTTCTCATTACGGACTTTTGGAGTGTTACATGGACGTAGATCACGACAGACTATTTGATGAAATTGCCGGAAAGCTGAACGAACTCTCAAAGTATTCAGACAACCCACCCACAGACAGGTTTGAAAAAATGCAAACTCAACTGAAGAGATCTCAAGATGAACTCCGTCAGGCGCAAGCCGAAATTCAAGAGCGCATCAGATCCATGGACTCCATGAACTTCACAACGGATGATCTGACGCGAGAAATTCGCCGCATTTCAGAGCAGCTCGATCAAGAACGAATGAACAACTCGAAGCTTTCTACTGATCTCGCAAAATCTTTGGAACTCAATTTAAAGCTTCAGTTCGAGATCGAAGAAGTTCGTTCAAAAGCAGCCCAAGTTCTGAACGAAGAAAAAAAGCACAATCAATTCCTGCAAGATAAAATTAAAAACGTCAGCCATGAGCTCGATCTTTCGCAAGCTCTGTGCAATGAAACCCGGCTTGAGTTCGCAAAAGCCAAAGAAAAATTTCATCAAGAAAACCAAACTTGGGCCAATGAAAAACGTCAGCTCAATGAACAACTGGCTGAACAAATCTCAGAGATCGAGCAAAAGACTCAATCTTTTGAAGCCCTGAAAAAAGACTTAGAAACAAAGTCTTCAGAACTGGCTCAACTCAGCGAAAACTTGCTTGAGTTTGAAGAGCAAGCTTTCCAGCAAAACGAAGTGATGAAAAAGCTCACTCAAGTGGCCGAAAAGAAAATGATCGAATTGAAGCTCGCTCTCGATAAAAAAACCATCGAAGGCCAAGATTACTATTCACATCTGCAACAGGCCATGACTCAAGTGAATGTGCTGAGACAAGAAAATGCGGCGCTGAAGGACTATATCGCAAAGCTCACCGCCCTTCACCAAGTCCGCACCCAAGCTTAAGATTTAGATCACTTGGTGCAGGAACATCTTGAGATAAAACCCCTCAGGAAATGACATGAGGTTGGGATGGTCGGCTGCGTGGCCCCCGTGGGCGATACAGCGAGCTTCGACTTCTGTTCGTTGAATGGACTTACGGAGAGTTTCCATCATTTCTTCTTCGACAAAAAGTCCTGAACACGAGCAGCTCACAACATATCCACCACGAAGCACGTGCTTAAAAGCCGCTGCATTCAGCTTCAGATAAGCATGGCGTCCGGTGGGGACATCTTTTTTCGCTTTAATAAAAGCTGGCGGATCAGCGATCACCACATCGTAGTGTCTGGTCGGCAGTACGCCAAGGTCCTCGAGCACATCCAGTTTTTGGCAAATGGTGACAGCCCCTTCCCGGTCGGCATTCTTTTTTGCAAATTCCAAAGCTGGCGCTGAAACATCGACCAAGGTTGTTTCGACTTCGAAGCCTTTTTTCTTGAGGGCGCGAGTGAGCTGCGTGGACCAATGACCCACATAACAGCAAAGATCCAAAATTCTGATCTTGCGATCAGGAAACTGCGAATTCATCAGTTTTTGCGCGACCACTTGGATATTGAAGACTTGATCCAAAAAGAATCCTGTCTTTTGACCTTCGAAAAGATCGCAAGACATCACAATGGGTTGACTCTCAAGATCTGGCAAAACTTCATCCACCAAAATCTCAGACTGCTTCAGATCAATTCCGGCTACTTCCTTGATGATTTGAGGATCCATGACTTCGAGACCCTCAAGCCGGCGAATGTTCACGTCGTTTCTGAGAACGATCGCCGTTTTTTCCCAAGAAAATTCACTGAGGCCTTTTTCTTGGCTCTCTTGAACAAGAAGCTCAAAGAACTTCGCTGGATTTTTTAAGAGAAACTCTAAACCAGCAGTCAGCACCTGAACGGCGAGAACCTGTGCTGTTCGATCTTTTAAAACATAACGATCGATCACAAGCCCTGGCAGATAATCGCCTTCGCCATAAACCATACGGAAACTGTTCTTGTAACCCATCCAATGTCTTTGCTGCCAAGAACGCAAAATTTTAGTTTGCAAAAAATCCGTCGTGATCTCTTGATCTGAAGAACTAAAACTCAAAGCTCGAAATGCAATCAGTGAGTGAGGATTGCCGTAACCACTGGCGAGAAACTTTCCACCAGCATCCAGCAAAACCACCGGCGAACCAGGTGGGTGTCCCTTGGGGCTTTGTTGAAGTTCGTTTGAAAAAATCCATGGGTGACCCGATCGAATTCTTCGATCAGCTCCCGTGCGCAATCTCCAGATAGTCACAGATCATGCCTTTCGCTCAGTTTTGAGCTCGCACAATCGCACAGTGTTCTCTAAAAGAGAAGTGATAGTCATGGGGCCCACTCCACCAGGCACAGGAGTATAGCCACCGAGAAAATTTTCTAAACCTTCAGCAAGAACATCCCCCACCAGATGATCACCTTTGCGATGAATTCCTACATCAACAACGAAAGCTCCCGCCTTGAAATTGTCCTTTTTCAGAAACTCGGGCTTTCCAGCAGCTACCACCACAAGATCCGCAGTCCTGATCTCTTGCAAAAGATTTTGGGTCTTTGAATGGCAAAGAGTGACAGTCGCATCGGCTTGAGTCAGAAGCTGCGCCATGGGTTGCCCCACGATATGACTCCGACCCACCACCACCACTTTCTTGCCCACGAAATCAAAACCAGCAGCGGTCAAAAGGCTCATGATCCCTTTGGGAGTGCAAGGAAGGACACGAGCCTGACCCGCATGAAAGCGGCCCACATTCTCAAAAGTAAAACAATCGACGTCTTTTTCAGGATTCAGCCTTTCAATCACTCTTTGTGAGCTGAGCCCTTTTGGCAAAGGCAGCTGCACTAAAATGCCATCAATCTGTGGATCCTCATTGAGCTTTTCGATGGTGGCCTCTAAAGCTTTCTGATCAAGGCTCCCCGGAAGACGCAAAACGGTAGAGCGGATCCCCACACCCTCACAGGCCTTTTCTTTGTTGCGAACATAAACTTGGCTGGCTGGATCATCACCCACCAGGACGACGACTAAATGAGGCTCACGAATCATTTTTGTCTTGAGCAGTGCAATTCGGGGCTTCAGGGCCTCTTTGAGCTGTTGCGATAAAGCTTTGCCGTCTAAAATCACCATAAAACCCCCTTCTTTTTGTCCCAAAAAACCAAGTAAATATCAATTCTTGACCCATCCTAACCCTTGAATTAAGGTCGGCGTCACTATGGCAGACAAAGTAAAACTATCTAAAGACGGCAGTTCGATTGATTTCGTTCAATCAGATAATATCCCTACATCTCTGAAGAAATTCAGACAGAGCCCTGAAATTGAGGGTTTCTATCGATTTATCTTCGAAAATGACCTTCAAAAAGAAGCTTACGAAATTCTCGAAAGAATCATCGCTGGCCGTAAAGCCAAGAAAGCGGCTGAGAAAGCTGCTCAAAAAGAAGCGGCTAAAGCTGAAAAAGCGGCTGAGAAAGCCGCAGAAAAAGAGGCCCAAAAAGCAACAGCCGCGAAAGCTGCTGCAAAGCCAGCCGCCAAAGCACCAACTCCAGCACCGAAGGCTGCGGCCCCTGCAAAGAAAACCGCTCCTGCGAAGCCTGCGGCTAAAGCTGCAGCTCCCGCTAAAAAGGTCGCCACAAAAGCAGCTGGCAAACCCGCTGCCAAAGCACCGGGGAAGAAAGCTCCCGCAAAAGCAAAACCTGCCGCTAAGGGCAAGAAAAGGTAAGCTGTCCGGACTTCGACATCTCGGACTTTAAAAAATGTTTGTTCTTCAAAAAACCCACTTTCACAGTGGGTTTTTTTTTGCTCCTGCCCCCTGCAGGAGGACACATGATTAAAAATCAAAAAGGACAGTCTCTGGTCGAATATCTGATTCTGGTAGCCCTCATCGCGGTCGGGAGCATCGGCCTCGTCAGAGCCATCGGACAAAATCTCAATGTTCGCTACGCCAAAGTGGTCGAATCCCTTGGTGGATCTGTCGAAGGTGAAAAACGCGCAGATGCCGTGACCGAAAGTATGTACAAGAAAAAGGACCTTCGTGACTTCATGAATGGCAGCTTGTCCCGTGGCGAGAAATAGATCTTCGGGCCAAAGCACTCTGGAGGCTGCATTCAGCCTCTTTGTCCTGCTGACTTTTTTTATCCTGCTTTTGAGAATCACTTCACTGTCTTGGACCCGGTGGATGATGGAAATCTATGGCTATCGCTGGGTGAAATGCGAAATGAGTCTCACACTCAAAAATGAGAAGCCCGATTGTGAAAGAAAATATCGAAGCTCTCTCGAGCAGGTTCTTCCTTTTGCAAGAATCAAAGACGTGCGGATGGAATCAACCCTCCATAGACATAAAAAACTGAAAGTCCGAATGAAGCCATGGGGTCTCAATGAAGCGACATTCTCTCAAACCATCAAAATTGATTTCTAATGAATCAGGACTGGCTTTAGTTTTCGTCGTGATTGTGATTCCCTTGCTAGCAGCTCTGCTTTTGATTTTTGCTAAACACCTCAAAAATCTCACTCAAATTCTGAACCAAATTCACTCTTGTGAAACTGCCATGATCAAAGCCAATGAGACAGTGATCCAAGAATTGGAAAGAATCGAGCAATTGAACCCTCAAGTCCTCGCCTTAAGAAAGCAGAAGCGACTCGCTCGGTGGGCTGTCAAAATGGCTTTGGCCTCTGGAAATCCAGCAGTCATTGCCTCCGCAAGAGCTCAACTGATGATGGTAGAAACGCAGGAAAAAATAGTTCGAGCAAGACAACTCTTTTCGGTGAACAGAATCACTATCACCTGGACTCAAGCTCATTTCAAAGTGAGAAATCAAATTCAATCTTCTGCTGCTTCCGTGATTTCACAAAGACTTCCTTCTCTGCCACTGAAAGAGATGAAGTTTCCGGATGGTCCGCCTATTTACGAACCTCGGGAGAGGTCCTTTCATTATACAAGATGGACCTTGCTTTGGAACAAAGGGCAGAAGTTCAAATCGACTTGTGGTTCAGCTCTAGAACGGAAGGGGAAAATATGGAACCAAACTCTGATCGAGGACAAATTCTATTAGAAACTCTGTTGATCTTCTTTTTTCTCACTGCATTTTTTCTTTACACCATGACTACCGCTGAGAAAAAGAAAAGACCTCAATTCCAGAAACATCAAGGAGACTTTCATGTTGAAATTCATTGAGCGATTAAAAACTCAACACTTGGTTGCCATTTTTGTCCTGAGCTCTGTCCTTTCGGCAGTGCTCTACTTTGCTAAAAACAAGAGCACCTCCGAAAGTGATGCAGCCGTTGAGGCCGAGGTGACCGACGCTTCAACATTTATCCCGGCAGGCTATGTCTTAGTCCCGATTGAACTTTCCAATCAAGCTTCCTTGCAATCACTGATTGGAGCTTATGCTGTCGTTGATCTCTTTATCCCCGGGAGTGCGGGGCAACCACGAGGACGACGTGTTGGGAAGAACTTGAGATTAATTAGAGCCCCACTGAATCCGGACCAGTTTGCAGTTCTTGTCCGTGACCACGAAGTCGCAGCCATCATGGAATCTCAGTTGCCGCTTTTTGCTGTGATCCAGAACTCCCACAACCAATCTGAAAGCCAAGTCAGCGGTCAAGGCTCCACAGAATCCGTCACATATTTTGAAGGGAACTGAAAATGAAAAATCTGATACAGACAATTTTCTGGGGACTTCTGCTTGCGTCGTTTGAACCTTGTCTTGCTCTTCAGAAACGACCGTTGATTGGTCCGAGCAATGATCCACAGTTTCAGCAGATGAAGAACTCACAACCTGAATTTCTTCCTTTGAACCAGTGGTACCTGCAGTACTTGCAGACAACACCTTCAGAGTCCGGCAACCTCGAGGAAATTTGTGAGACCAAAGAAAATTCCTGTGAACTCGAAATTAAGAAGTGGCTGGGGTCACCATTGAAATCGGATCAAATTTACTTTTTGAAACAGCTTTACAAAAGAGCTCCTGGCCAAGCCGATCTCAAGAGACTGACCGAGGGTGAATCTATTTTGGATTTCGTCCCCAAACTCCGTAGTGACGACTCAAAAGTACTGAGTCAGCTTTTGAAAACCAAGTATCCCCAAGTGCAAACCATCTTAGTGAATGGGCGAAACTTAAACTCCCTGCAGATTCCTCTGCTTTCCTCAGACGCTTACTTTCAGATTGTGCTTCTTTCCGACTCGCACTGGCCAATGACCTATTGGGGGACTTTGACTCAACTCAAATCAGAAAATCTTATGTTTCAGTCACTCATGGGTCAGTGTGAATCAACTTCGTTGGTGACCCATCCGCCAGAGCTCGATTCGGGTCAATGGATTTGCCCCGAGAGCACACATCTCTTTAACCCTAAAGTCACAGCAAAATTTCCAGAGCATTCTCAGAGAACGAGATATTGGATTCCAGCGACAGTGCTTGGGATCATCGGCGCAAGCTACCTTTTAAAAAACAAAGAAATTGAAATCCATGGATTCTAAAAAAGAGGCTCACCTTGAAAATAGACTTGGGAAACTTTTTGTTCATTGAGCTCCGTCCAACACTTTGAACCCCAGGAAGCATCCGGGTGTTGATGAAACTTAACCCAAGAACCCAGTGGAGGGCGAATCCCCTCTTGGGCCGCAGCCTCGAGAGCCCTGACATTGGCAAAGAGATCTGGCTTTTCAATGGGAGTATCGCTTCCAAAGTAGAATGGAATCGCCGATTCCTCTGCTTTTCGCCAAGGAAATGCCAAAGAAAAAAGTGGTCCCAGCTTTTCTTTGAGCCACTTGCGATCAGATAAATAGTGGCAAGGCTGAAAATACAGTTTTGCAGAAAGTTCCTGCAGGAGTTGAAAGCTCTTATCTTGGACCACTTCGGCATGTTCAAAACAGAGAGGAGCGAATACTCCCTGTGGTCGAGCTTGCAAGGCCATTTCCGCCACGTCTTGCAAAGCTTGATCGCCGATGGTGTGGGTGGCGATTTCAAATCCTGCTGTCCAAATTTCCTTCAACGATTGTCGAAACGAATCTGGTTCCCAAAGGCGAACGCCGCAATGATGCTTTCCGTGATAGTTTTGACTCAAAAGTGCTCCTTCTGAACCAAGAGCGCCATCGTAGAAGAGTTTGATTCCCAAAAGACGAACTTGGCGAGACGAGATCTGTCGAGTTCGCCGTGCTAGATTCAATTTTTCTCCGAGATCTTGGTGGTGACTCAAAAGAATGTAACCTTCGACAAAAAGCGTGAGCAACCCTTCCTGCTCTAGCTCATGCAGAATTTCTATTTGGGTTTGATCCCAAGTCATGTCACGCACATGGGTAAAGCCTGCTCGATTCAGAATTTCTTGGCCTCGCAAAATGAACTTGCGGCGAATTTCTTTTGAGTAAGATGGGATGAGCTTTTCAAGTCTTTCTTTGGCAGCATCAAGAAGCACTCCGGTGGGGTTTCCGTCGCGATCTCTGAGTATTTGGTCTTTCTCTTTGGCTGTGAGGTCTTGTTGAAGCAGAAGATCCAGGGCCAAAGAATTCACCCAAGCACAATGGCCATCCGCTCGAGAAAAAGAGATTGGAAATTTTTGAGAAATCAGATCGAGAGTCTTGTGATGAAGTTGCAGATCTAAGAAATTGTTCTGATCCCAACCAAAACCTGTCAGCCACTCCCCCCGAAAATCAACAGTTGAAAATTGAAGTGCTTTCAAGTCTGTAAGGTTGCGCAAGTGAGAGAGATTGAGAGTCAGATCGATCTGCCCTGTGGCTTCCAGATGGAGATGACTGTCGTAACAGCGTTCAATTTTGAGCATAAAAAAACCCCAGCGCTTTGGCCGGGGTCTTCTCTTCAGCGTTTATCTTACGCTGGGTACTCCTGAAGGCCCACCACCAGGGTTAGGCACTTGCGATCCAGGGAACTGACCGCCACCAGGGAGGCCAGATCCAGGGAATGGGCTACCGCCCGGCATTCCAGGTGTATAGCCTCCTCCGAAGCCACCTTCAAATCCAAAGTAGCCTCCGGTGCTAGCTCCCATTTGGGCTTGTTGCAGTCGGTAAAGAAGAGAATAAAGTTCCTGTTGAAGTCCCATCACTGTGCGCTGACGAGCCATGTAGTTTTCTTGAGCTCGCATCGCCATTTGCATTTGCATTTGGTACTGCTGCATCTGCATTTGCATCATTTGCTGCTGCATCTGCATTTGCATGCCCATCATGTCTGAGCCCATGCTCATCATGCCCATACTGCCACCGCCAGCCATCATGCCCGACATCATTCCTGGCATCATCATGCCCATGCCACCACCGGCCATCATGCCCGACATCATTCCTGGCATCATCATGCCCATACCACCACCGGCCATCATGCCCGACAT
>JBKCXY010000241.1:0-2983 GCA_046315835.1 Pseudobdellovibrionaceae bacterium
GTTCTCAGGCGTTTGCGATTTGATTTCGAACAAGAGAAAACCGTTGTCGCCGACCGCTTTAAAGCCGAGCGGGACGAAACGAGCAAGCAAATGGCTGCTCTGTCGGCAAATTTTGAGAGAAAACTTCAGGATTTGGCGGAACGGACGGATCAAATGACGAAAGACTTGGGCGAAGAGCTTCGTCTTCAGATGAGAACTGTTGTAACTGAGATGGCCGTCCTGAAATCCCGCGTCGCATCGGTGGAATCTGGCTTGAAGGCCGCGGTGGAGGCTGTCCAAACTAATCGAGCCAAGACTTTTCAATTAGAAATCGATATGGTGGAACCTAGAGTGAAGGTAACTAAAGCGTTGACTTCGACAGCCAGGGCCCTCAGCGATATCCAAATCCGCTTTGTCAAAATTGTTGAGCCAGATGACAGCCGTCCCGACTTCTATCATGATGATTTCAAACCCATCATGCGCGCCTGTGGAGGCTACGAAGAGGCTTCTTTTCCAAACGCATTGGGATTGGATTCCTTCCAAATTCTTGCCATGGAATACGCTCGCACCCTTGTGCTCGGCGAGCGCAGTGGTGATCCTCAAGTTGACCAGATTTTCCACGGCTTCGGGTCTGCCTTGGACTCAGATGGCCTCGCGAAAACCCTGTTGCTTGCCATGGTCCGTTATCCCGTCGGTTCGGAATCTGAAACGTGTCTCGCAAAAATTCAAAACTGGGGCCGAGTGATATTGATGAAAGATTCGCGCTTTCAGACTTTCAGACAAAGGCTGGCGGACGATGAAAGTTTGGCTCGTGATATTGAGAACATTTATGAAGCTCTTTCTGATCTTGAAACTCCGGCCGATCAAATGGATCATCTTGTTCAAAAATCTTTGCTTGGTCTTCCGAATTTCAGCGCTGCTCTTTCTGCACTTCGAGTGAAAATGGCGGATGATTTAGTTGATCATGCTCAAAGCACCATGGCTTTGGCTGAACGTTCGCAAATATTCGATGAGTTTGCCGACTTCCAAAATGAAACAAGCCAAGATCGAGCTGAAAGTCAGCGACAAATCAACGTGTTAAAGGCGCAGTTGGCGAGCTTCGAAGTTTCAACTAATCAACGACTCAATCAACTTCAGTCCGAAGTTGGTAATCTGAAGCTTTCAGTTAAACGAGCTTTGGATGTCATCATCTCTCTGGCCGATCGCTCGGGCTACCCGGATTTGAAAGCCTATACAATTTGGGCAGGAGTCCCCATCAATGCAGTCCCCGAAGTGGTTCCTTTCTGGCGACCCCAAATTCGTCAAGTGCAGCACTTTTTCTCAGGCCCCCTCTCTCTGAAAAATAAAACTGACTCCTGCACAGGCGCAAAAATCGATGAGAGAACCGGAGGAATTCAAAGTCTCATTCAATTCGGCAAGTGGGGTCCTTGCTGGGTGAACTTCCGAGCTGTGCCTCAAAAGGCTTGGGGTAATGAAGTTAAAACTTTCTGGCTTCGAGTTTTCGGGAGTGCCACACAGATTAATATCAAGGTGGATCCCTCCGTTCAGCGAGAGCAAAAAGCTCTTTTTGCGGGCTACAACTACGACAAGACTTTTGATTTCAGGAATCTGGCGCCGAATGATCCATTTCTAAGACTGAATGGTACTTTGAGCCGTGGTGTGTTTGATATTCGAGTCCCAGATATTCTTGATTATTTCTGTCAGAAAATCAGAACCTGGTCTGGCGTCACTTTGACCCTGACACCCATCAAAACAGATGTTTTTGATGGCGCACAGGCAGGTGGCGGAAGCACATCAGTCGAAACTGGTGCAGCTTTCTATTATAATATCCAGCTTTTCAGTCCTCTCGTGATTGACTTCAAGAAGCACGGACTTCTTCGCACCGTCCCTCAGAACCGATCGGGGGTCAAATTTGATCTCCTCGGGGATGGCAGACGCGTGTCCACAGGATGGGTGGAAGCCCGGGAAGGTGGCCTTTTGGCTTTGGATCTTAATCGTAATGGTCGAATCGATGGGGGCCGAGAGCTTTTTGGTGAAGCGACCCTGCTTTCCAAAGGCCAGCGGGCATCCAACGGGTTTGAGGCGCTTTCAGTTTACGATTCTAATAAAGACGGCATGATCGACTCAAAAGATCGCATCCACTCAAAGCTTCTTGTTTGGTTTGATCACAATCTGAATGGCCTTAGCGAAGCCGGAGAGCTTGTGCCTTTGACTCAAACTCGTGTTCAATCCATCAACTTGGCTTACAGTGAGGTCCCCCCAGAGCAACGCATGAGTTCGGGGAATGATCTGAGATTTGTATCTCAATCTGATGTCAGATTCTATGACGTTTTCTTTGGATACCGGATCGAAGAATCGGCTCCGTAAGCTCGGACAACGATACGGACTAGTTGTACATGGTTTAACCTTAGATCGGCGTACGGCAGCTTGGAAATCATCGAGTTAACGTCATGATGCCAGGTAAAGCCCTGGGTGGTGGAGAGCAGAAACTGACTCAGAACCCTGTCCCCGCAATCTCCAAAGATCCGGATTTCATGAGGGAATTCTCGTCTTTGGCGTCATTGTCGGTGCCAAAGGCAAGCGCTCGGCTTGCTTTGGTTCCTTCAAATGATGATTTCATGCCCTCGGTGCCACTCTCAATTCTGCACAAAGAAAGGGTTTTTCCGTCGAAAAATCACCCGCAACTATGTTCAACGCTACCTCTGCAAGCTGTGTCTTTTCAAGTTCTCGAAGTCCACTCTAAGCCTTAGTTATCATCAGAAAAAGCCACACTTCAATCGGCAGATTTTCCTGAACCTCTGCTCTGGAATGAGCCTTCGGCGTACGGCAAAAAATTTGCGACTCAGCTACAACACCGTCTCTGCTCGTTTTCTTTGGATGGCAGAACTTGCACGACTTCAACACGAAAAATTTCTTCGAGAACTTTCTTCTGTGAGTGAAATTCAATTAGATGAAATGGAGTCCATCGAGCACACAAAGCTTAAGCCCGTGACGATCCCTCTGA
>JBKCXY010000242.1:0-19028 GCA_046315835.1 Pseudobdellovibrionaceae bacterium
CCACAGCACGTTCCGCATACTTAAAAAGAATGCAGAAGCAATGCCCTTTGAAAATGAAAAGGGGAACCGATATCTTCGATTCCCCCAAATAAACAGTGTCTAAGAGTTTTACACTGAGACTCTTTCCGCAGAATCTCGCCAAGAACTAAGTCACGAGAATGTTTTGTTGCAAGTAAACAGCAGCTTGGCAGCCAGATTCGTGGCGCTTTCCTGTGACTGGAAAATGCTTGTCGTTGGTTCCCCAGCCGAGCTCTGCAGGCCACGTGTTCACGAACATATTGGCTGGCTTCGAACGCTTAGAAATTTGCGTATCTCTTTCTGCGATATGGATGCCTTTAACCCCGACGTCTTTCATGAGCTTGGCCCACTCTTGACGAGTGCTTCCCTAGCCGAATCGACCCGTCACATAGGCCTCGGTCCGAGAATCCTTGGGGGTGGTGAAAATCTGAGTCGTGAGACCCGTCTCCACAAGCTCCCCCAGAAGAAAAAAGGCTGTTTGGTCAGAAATTCGAGCGGCCTGATGCATGTTATGAGTCACGATCACAATCGTGACGTCTTTTTTGAGAACATGGATCAGCTCTTCAATTTTGGCCGTAGAAATAGGGTCCAAAGCACTCGTGGGTTCATCCATCAGCACAATGGGAGGACGAATTGCCAGGGCACGAGCTATACAAAGCCTTTGCTGCTGACCGCCGGAAAGGCTTGTGCCTGAGGCTTTGAGCTTGTCTTTGACTTCGTCCCAAAGTGCCGCTTGTTTTAAAGCCGACTCCACCGCGTCCTGAAGAACTGACTTCTTCCGTATTCCCCGAAGCTTAAGCCCCGCTGAAACATTTTCAAAAATACTCATACCTGGAAATGGATTTGGCTTTTGAAAAACCATCCCAATCTGTGAACGAATTTCCACAGGATCTTGGCCACGCCCCAAAAGACTTTTATCCCGGAGTAAAATTTCTCCATCGATCCAGGCGCACTCGGTTTCCTCGTGCAGTCGATTCAGACAACGAAGAAAAGTCGACTTTCCACAACCTGAAGGTCCAATCAGAGCAACGACTTCATGCTCGCGAACTTTCAGATTGATGCCTTTCAGGACTTCGACTTTTCCAAAGCCTGCTTTGAGTTGGTTCACTGTCAGAATATCAGTTTGTGGAAGGACCGTCATTTTCTACCACCTGCTCGGTACACATAAGCTCTTGCGAAAAGATTAACAACAAAGACCATCATCAAAAGTAAGAAGGCTCCCGCCCAAGCTTGCTGATGCCACTGCTCAAAAGGGCTGATGGCGTAGGAATAAATCTGAGTCGGAAGATTGGGTGCTGGCTCGCTCAGATCTTTGAGCCAAAAGCGATTTCCGAAAGCCGTGAACAGCAATGGCGCGGTTTCACCAGCGACCCGAGCAATAGAGATGAGAACAGCTGTCACGATCGCGGGCCGTGAACCTCTGAGGACAATAAACAAAATCATTTTCCATCGCGGAAGCCCTAAAGCAAGACCCGCTTCTCGAACATGATCAGGCATCAGTTTCAAAATTTCTTCGGTGGTCTTCATCATCACCGGCAACATCATGAAAGCATAGGCGAGAGCCCCGGCCCAAGCGCTATAGGTCTTCATAGGAGCCACGACCATGGCATAGATAAAGAGACCTGTCACAATGCTAGGAACGCTGGTCAGTAAATCAACAACGAACCTCACAGAAGCTGCAAACTTACCTTTGCCATACTCTGAAAGATAGATACCGCCAAAGATTCCTAAGGGAATCGCGATCAAGGACGCTAGACCCAAAATAATCAAGGAGCCTAAGAGAGCATTTCCCATCCCTCCACCTTTTTCACCAACGGGAACAGGGAGAGAAGTGAAAAAATCCCAATTGAGTGCTGGAAAGCCACTTTTCACAACATGGTAGAAAACCAGAACCAAAGGGACTAAGGCAGCGCCTGAAAGAACTGCAATCAAAAACAACATTCCAAAATTAACTAATTTTCGCTTTCGACTGACTCGAACAAAGATCGGGGTTTGCGTTTTCATTGGCGAACCCTCGTCAATTTCCAAATGATCAATCGAGCCAAGCCATTCACGATCAGGCTCACCAGAAGAAGACCAAACCCCACGGCCACCAGTGCATTCAAATGCAAACCAAGATTTGCCTCGGCGTACTCATTGGCAATCACGCTCGACATTGTCGCTGCTGGCGAAAACAGCGAAATGGAAATCTCGGCTCGATTTCCGATCACCATGGCCACAGCCATTGTTTCACCCATGGCTCGACCTAGTCCTAGAATGATGGCTGCGAAAAGACCCGCACGAGCCGGTTTCAAAACTGCCAGCCGCATCGTCTCCCATGAAGTCGCACCCAAAGCCATGGCGCCTTCCCGATAAAGTGGAGGGATCGATCGAAACACTTCCACGGAAAAAGAAGTGATTGTTGGAGTGATCATAATTCCTAAAATCATACCGGCTGTAAAGAGGCCGACCCCAAATGGAGGGCCTGAGAACAAAGGCATCCAGCTCGAATGCTCTCGCAGAACTGGCTGAATCACTGTGCGTACATACGGGACGAGCACAAAGATGCCCCACAGGCCATAAACGACCGAAGGAATTGCCGCTAACATTTCAACAAAGAAGCGAAAAGGGGCCCGAGCCCATTTCGGGCCAAGTTCAGTCAGAAAGAGAGACGCGGACAGGGAAAGGGGTATGGCAACTAATAAAGCGATGAAGGAACTAGCGACAGTTCCCCACGCAAAAGAAAGTGCACCGTAAACATCTTGGGTTGGACTCCACTCGGAGTTAAGAAAGAAACCAAATCCTTGCTGTTCAAAGATCGGCTTCGAATGTGAATACAAAAAATAAATAAGCAGCACAAAAAGGCCAACGACCAGGCCACCAAGACCGCGTAACACATGAAAAAAAACGAGGTCCGACAAGCGGACCTCGCGTCTTTTACGGTGGCTTTGATCAATTACCTGAGAAGACATTCACTCACTTTACTTTTTTAACTCGATCGAGAATCTTCGATCGTAAATCTTTAGGCAGCGGAGCGTAGTTCATTTCTTGCGCGATCTTCTGGCCGGGTTCACTGAGTGCCCAGCTCAAAAACTTCATGACTTTCGGTCCCTTCATTGGATCCATTCCATCTGGAATGAGCAACCAAGTGAAAGATGAGATTGGGTAAGCTTCTTTTGCAGCAGAATTTGTAATTGAAACTTGGAAATCTTTCTCAACCATTTCTTTGGTAGAGCCTGCAGCCGCTGCGCTCACAGTTTTCATACTTGGCTCAATGAAAAGACCCGCCTTATTCTTCACATGCGAGAACTGCAATTGGTTTTCCAAAGCATAGACCAATTCGAGATAACCCACGGTTCCTTCAGCTTGTTTGATCAAGCCTGCAACACCTGCGTTTCCTTTAGCTCCGAAAGAGCCTTTGAACCAGTCAGCAGTTTTTCCCGCTTTACCAGTCCACAAAGGGCTCACTTTGGCTAAATAGTCTGTGAAAACGGCTGTGGTTCCTGAAGAGTCAGAGCGTGTGGCCACTGCAATCGGAAGACTTGGCAGCTTTAATCCAGGATTGAGTGCTGCAATCTTAGGATCATTCCACTGATTGATTTTGCCAGAAAAAATTTCGCCAATCGTTGGACCATCTAACTTTAAAGCTTTATCTAGTTTCAAATTGTAAGAGACCACCACAGCACCGAGGACTGTCGGAATGTGAGCGACAGTTTTCCCAGCAGCTTTGACTTCAGCTTCAGTCATTGGAGCATCGGAAGCTCCAAAATCCACAGTCCCTGCTGTCAGCTGACGAATTCCACCACCGCTACCGATCCCTTGGTAGTTCACAGTCACCGTCGGGTCCACTTTTTGAAACTCAGAAAACCATTTCGTATAGATCGGCTCAGGAAAGGTAGCTCCCGCTCCATTGATCAAAGTTGAAGATGCAAAAGCATTCATGCCCACAAATAAAACAAGTGCGGCCAACAATGAAGTCACGAGCAAATTAACATCCACATATTTTGACAGACTTCTCCACATCATGGGGACTCCCTTTTTTAGACTTTGGATGATTGAAATTTAGCAAAATCCCCTGCTCGACGTTGTCAGGGTTTCTTCAAGATCCTGACGGTCTGCGAAAAAGGCATCCAAATGACTCATTCATCGATAGATTTGAGCCCTTGAATTCATTAGCGCTTTATTCTCTTTCTGCAGCGATCTGGGGATCAACTTGGCTGGTTATTACCTTTCAATTGGGCGCGGCAAGCCCCATGGTTTCTGTCTTTCTCAGGTTTTTATTGGCCACTGTTTTGAGCTTTGGATTGGTTCTTGTCCTCAAAAAGCCCCTCGTCTTCTCTCGGCGGAACCATCTTTTCTTCGCCCTTCAGGGTCTTTTTAATTTTTCTCTGAATTATAATTTTACTTATTTTTCAGAAACCATGATTCCGAGCGGACTTGTTGCTGTGACATTCACACTGGTGATCTATTTTAACATCCTCGGTTTGCGATTCATCTACGGTAAGTCTATTGACCGCAAAGTGATTATCTCGGCTTTGCTCGGTGCCAGTGGAATATTTCTGATTTTTCAAAGTGAAATCGAGAAGCTCGGAAACCCTCAGCAGACAATGCTAGGACTTGCACTTGGAGTGATCGCCACTTTTTTTGCATCCTGTGGAAATATGGTCACAGTCAGAAACGCTAAGCACAAATTGGATGTGCTCTCGGTGAACACTTGGTCCATGCTCTATGGGAGTTTGTGCACTCTTGTTTTTATTTTAATCTCGGGACAGCCATGGTCTGTGGATTGGTCTTTGACCTACGTCTCATCCCTTTTTTATCTCAGCATTTTTGGAACTGTTATTGCTTTCTGGGCCTACCTGACCTTGATAGGCAATATTGGCGCAGATCGAGCCGCTTATATCAGTGTGATCACTCCGGTGATTGCGATTGGTCTATCCCTTGCCTTTGAAGGCTATGAACTTCATTCTTCCACTGTCATCGGTGTGGTTTTGTGCTTGCTCGGAAACTACTTTGTCCTTTCGAAGCCGACTAGGGACAAGAACTCACGCAGCTCTCTCCAGCCAAAGTGATCACTTGAGAGTTCGTACATTCCGCAGTCCCCAAGTGACGGATCACTTGAAAGTCAGTGGCTTTTGCCGGCACATCCGTCCTCTTCAAAATCGCTTCACAAGCTTGGCGAGCATAGGTTTCAAGTCCGGCCCTCCAAGTTGCTGAATCGATCAAGTAATCTTTAGCTTCATAGCGATTGATACCCACTCCCCCTTTGCTGGGGCTTGACTGAGTGATCGTGAAATCAAAATTCTGCGAGCTCACGGAAGCACAGTTGTTTCTTTGCACGGCCGCTTGAATTCCTAAGGGATCGGCACCAACACGATCGATTATCACGACATGCCCTGGGCCTGCCATAATGTCCCCCGCCCTGAGCGTACCACTCAGGCCTACATTGATCTTGCGGAAGCAAGTCAGTCCATTGCCTTCGGGGTTCATATACATTCGTGCATTGATTCCATGAACGAGATTCGCTTTCATCGTTCTTTGAGGATGGATCTTCAATCCTCCCGTCGCAATCACCGAAAAAACGTATCCTGAGCAATCAATGCCAAGCGCCTTCGTTCCTGTTCCCATCTCTCGAAAGAAATCAAGAGAGGACCTATTGGTATTTTCTGTGTAGGGCTTTCCACCATAATCGTAAATCAATGGGTTTTCGCTGACCTTGCGACAAGACTGAGCATAAGTAACCCCTGCGACATAGGGATGGGTTCTTTGAACCAGAGATAAATCACCGATCACTCGCCGTCGTCCCACACCATCAGGATGTTGGCCAATAATTGAAATTCCCTGAAGTTCAGGACTATTTCGAGTCAAAGGGAGCCTCTGAAAAACTTCGCAAGATTGGTAAGCTGTTCTGAACGCCTTTTGATTCCCGAGAACGAGACCAGGAATATTTCGAGCCTGAACCGCAATTGGACAGTCGCTCGTTGAACTCTGCGCCCTGACTGCTGTGAACTCAGCTCGCACGCCTTCAAGAGAGGCTTGAATTTCCACTTGCGCTTCAGTGAGCTGAGACCCAATCTCTAGAGCTGAGAGTTCCTCTTTGGCTGATCCAGTGAATCCAACGAAATAGTTTTGTACCAAATCTAGATGTCGATGAACAACCGGCTTCCATGAGGGATCAAGCTCATTCAGAGCTTGCTCAAGTTCTTGGCTGGTCGGCAGATCTCCATACACATCCAGACTTTGATGGTACAGGTTCCACAAACTGGATTCGACATCGCCACACTTCGTCGCTTGAATGACTTCTTCTGCCTGTTGCTGAAGAACTACTGTGGACTTACTGCAACTGATCAAAGTAAATGACGCGAAAATCAATATCCATGCTGTTTTCATAAGATTCTATTTTCACTTGGGTTTCCATTTTTGTCAGAGCCAGTTTTATGATCCTCACAGATTCTGGACTTTCAATTGGTCCAGATCAGATTAAAATAAGTTTATCTGCCAAGGAAACACCATGATCAAAGAACTTCTCCAATACTTTTCAAGCCCTGCGAACGACACTGCGAAGACCTGGGGCTATCTTCATCAATCGATTGCTCTCGAGAATCGCTATCAAAGATGTCAGAATCAGTGGTCCACTCATCTCAAGAAGTGCCATGAGTTTTTTAAATTAGAAATTCCTCTCTCCGCAAAATCAGTGACGATTCTGGGAAGCGGACTCTTGAGTGAAGTTCCTAAGGATTTTCTGATTGAGCGCTTTGAGGAAATTCATCTTGTGGATATGGTTCATCCCCGAGTCGTCAGAAAGTGGTCTGAAAGTCATCGACAAGTGAAGCTCCACGAAATGGATGTGACTGGTGTTTTGACTCAGCTCGATTACAAAGTCCCCTTGAGAAAAATTCATTTCAAACCCATCGCTCCCTGGCCCACTTCAGATTTCGTCGTTTCTGCGAACCTGATATCTCAGCTCCCTTACATTCCCCTGAGAAAGCTCTTAAACACGAGCTTGCCTGAAAAAGAGCTCATTCAGCTTGGGCGCAAAATGATTCAAAATCACTTCTTTCAACTAAGCCAAATGCCGAAGGCCATCTATTGGAGTGACGATCTTGAACTGATTAAAAATCGACGTGGCGAGATGATTGCACAGAATCAAACAGCACTTGATGTGCCCTTTCCGAAAATAAAACAGAGTTGGATTTGGAACCTCTCACCGATTGGAGAGGTCTCCCATTTCAAATCCCACGAGTTGATTGTCAAAGCAGGAGTCGCTTAAAAGCCGTCGAGGTTTCCGATTTTTCGCTCTTTTCCATCAGTACTTGTCGCTTTTGGTATGTCCTCATCAAAGGGAATGACCTGAGCTGCTTTGGAGGCTTTTTTCGCAGCTTGGATCGGAACCACTTTGCTCACTTCCGCTTTTGGTGTTGGTGTGATCACCTTTGGCTTAGGCTTCACCACCTCAGCCTTTTCAGCTTTGGGCTCAGCTACTGTCGCTTTGACTTCGTCGAACCCGACGGCTCCGTGGACAAAATGGTGTAATTCAACCGATAGTTTCTTAAGGTGCCCACCCTGACCTGAAAGATTTTTTGCTGAATCAGAAATTCCTACAGCAGAACCCGCGTTGGATTGCACTGACTTATCGAGGTCATTCATCGCTTTACTGATTTGCTCGAGCCCCGTGGCTTGCTCCTGGCTCGCCACACTGATTTCACTATTGAGATCAGCAACCTTCTTTACTTGAGTCACAATCTCTGAAAGAACAGCTCCACTCTGGGTTGCAATCTCTGCCCCTTGTGTGGATTTTTGGACCGTACTTGAAATCAGATTCGAAATATCTTTCGCTGCAGAAGCACTCCGCTGTGCCAAGTTTCTGACGGCGTCCGCAACAACGGCAAAACCACGACCCTGTTCACCGGCACGGGCTGCTTCAACAGCTGCGTTCAAAGCCAAAAGGTTTGTCTGAAAGGCAATGTCTTCAATGACAGTGGTGATCTCTTCGATTTTTTTCGATCCTTGGGCCATTTCGCTCATAGCCTCAATGAGTTTCTTAATTTCTTTCTCTCCTTGTTCAGCGCTTTCTTTAGATTTTTGAGAAATTGCATTCGCTTCACGAGCATTGTCTGCATTGGTCTTAACAATAGAAGAGAGCTCTTCGAGAGAGGACACCGTTTCTTCCAAAGAAGCTGCCGCCGATGAAGCCGAGCTCGAAAGAAGACGACTTGATTCTGTCATTTCTGAACTCGATGACGATGTTGTATCGGCTACTTGTCTCAAATCACTGCTGATTCTGCCGATGTTCGTTGAAGTCATCTTAGAAAAAATGAATCCCATCCCCATAATTCCAAAAAAACCAATCCCACCGAAAAGGATCACCAAATTCAGCGAGCGCGCTTCAATCGAGTCTGCTTCGTCATCAATCTTCTCAAACTCTTCAGGAGTCATCTTCATGGCAGTCATGGCCATTTCATGGTAGGCATGAGACGTTGCACTGATACTCCAGAACGAGATAATTGTTGCACTCAGTGTAAACAGTCCTACCAATAAACATGCTGCCAATAATTTTGCCTTCAGAGACCATGACTTCATAGAAACTCCCTTATTCCATCTTCTACTTCGGCAGAATTAAACTGAGAGCTGAACTCCTCGAGGGAGCCCACAAAATCTTAAAGTTAGTGTCTCAGAATGAGCCAGGCACAGACTTTGGTACTGTTTCACAAGATTCAGCGCCTGAGATCCCGGATCCTGTTTACCCTCATTCAATATTGAGGCGAGCCGCCACCGAAGGTCTCCTTATTGAGTACCGCTTGAAGCATGGTCTCAACTCCTGCGGGACTACCAATGGATCTGAAGGCTCTTCTATCGCTGAAAATAATTTATGTGATCTTGATGCTTACCGAAAGACCAATTCCCCTCTCCCGAACCGAACTTACCAACAGTTGCGTGAGGAGAACCGGAAGAACCGAAGAAATTTGGTAGGGGGTGAGGGACTTGAACCCCCGGTCCGCCGGTTATGAGCCGGCTGCTTTAACCAACTAAGCTAACCCCCCAATTGGATGGATGCTGGGATTACTGTATTGAAATGAAAGCGACTTGTCACGACCTAGGCCATCGTGAAACACTAGAAACCTTAGTTCTTTTGCGAGGTATTATGAAAATTCAAATTTCGATTCACTCCCTTCTCCCCCTCTTTTTTGCTTTTGGCCTTGCTGGCTGTTCCTTAGGGGGCAATAAAGCCGAACTTCAAGAAGTCACTGTGGGACATAAAAAAATCGATGTGAATGCTCCCGCTCAAAAGAATATTAGCGGTAATTGGAAAACAGATCCTGTCGTTCGTGCCGGTGGACTTTATTTATCGGCTGAGTACCGGCTGACCATCAATCGTTTTGAACTGGTTGAACGCTACTCGACAGATTCAATGATGCAAAATGTGGTCATGGTGGTTCGCTCTGAGGGGACCTACACTCTGCAGGAACGGACCAAAGAGACTGGCTCCTATGACCTTGATCTCACCTTTACGAAACGCTTTATGAAAGCCACCACACAAAGAAAGAACGTGCTCCCCTTGGGTGGCTTTGTGAATTGCTCTTTACGATTTAACGAAGAAAAAGACATGAGCGACGATGCTTGTGGACCTTACGAAAGTATTTCTCGCTGTGAAACCAGTTTTCATACACTGGCCATCGAGGATCAGGATGCTTTTGCCATCACCAGGGTTTTTGCTTGCTCGCCAGCGAGCCGAGCAAAAACCCCAGATATGGTGTTAAAACAGATTTTCTAGATTATTCCATGAAAGTCTTGAGCTTATTCGAACGAGACGGATGTCTCAGCTTTCGCAAAGCTTTTGCTTCGATCTGACGGATACGTTCCCGAGTCACGTTAAAGTCCTGTCCCACTTCTTCCAAAGTGTGATCGGACTCTTCCCCGATACCAAAACGCATACGAAGAACTTTTTCCTCTCGCGGAGTCAGCGTCGAAAGAACTCGACGGGTCTGCTCAGCTAAGTTCAGATTCACAATGGCTTCGGCTGGATTGATGACCTTTTTATCTTCGATAAAATCCCCAAGGTGTGAATCTTCTTCTTCACCCACCGGAGTTTCCAAAGAAATTGGCTCTTTCGCAATTTTCAGTACCTTGCGAACTTTGTCCACAGGCATATCCATCTTCTCAGCGATCTCCTCAGGAGTGGCCTCACGGCCCAGCTCTTGAACAAGATATCGCGAAGTTCGCACCAGCTTGTTGATCGTTTCGATCATGTGCACTGGGATACGAATTGTTCTTGCCTGATCGGCAATCGCACGAGTGATGGCCTGACGAATCCACCAAGTCGCATACGTCGAAAATTTGTAACCTCGACGGTACTCGAACTTATCAACAGCCTTCATCAAACCGATGTTTCCTTCTTGGATCAAATCCAAGAACTGCAGACCACGGTTCGTGTATTTTTTGGCAATGGAAACCACGAGACGCAAGTTGGCTTCTACTAACTCAGATTTCGCAGCATCTGCCTCGCGCTCACCTTTCCAGATGGCCGTGTAAGTCTCTTGGATCCAACGGAAGTTCATTTCCGTTTCATCTTCCAAACGCTTCAAACGAATCGAAGCATCTTGAGCTTGAGTCGCATATGCTTTGAAACGGCTGTAGTTGAGGCCTGTTTCTTTAGTGATTCTCAGAAGTTCTTTCTCGTTGGTCTCCATGAGTTTTAGCTTCTCCAGGATTCCATTGAGGTCCTTCGAGAAAGTTCTTTCTACGCCGTCTTTGAGGCGGCGACGAAGAGTACTCATGCGGTTAACAAGGTTTTTAAATTTAATCACAATGCGATTAATGGTTTTACGATTGAAATTGATCGACTCAAAATTCGCCATCAATTTTTCGTTAATGACCAACAATTCTTTGGTCGTCGCTTCACGCTGATTGTGAGGAGTGCTTTCCTGACGGAGAACCGAGAAGTGTTTTGCGACATTCTTTTGGTACTCAGTCACGATACCGATCAATTCATGAATCTTATCGATGTATTCCTTTTCGTCGTATTGAGTTTCCTCATCCTCAAGACCACGGAAGATCGACTTTACTTTGATTCGACCTTCATCGAGTCGCTTTCCTAAATTGATAATTTCAACTGTCCCGATCGGTGACATCAAGATAGCCCGAACAATCTCGCGCTCCCCTTTTTCGATACGGCGAGCGATCTCCACTTCACCCTCACGAGTGAGCAGGGAAACAGAACCCATTTTTCTCAAGTAAAGACGAACGGGATCATTGGATTTAACGTCTTCAGTTTCTGCAGCTTCTTCTTCGTCGGAGTCGTCATCTTCTTTGTCAGGATCAGCCAGGAACGCATCTTTTTCTTCATCGTCCTTTTTATTCAGTTCAGAAAGATCCGTGATGACAACACCATTGACCTCCAGCGCCTGCATAAAACTATCCAGCACCGAAGACGCAGTGATCTCTTGGGGCAAGAGTTCATTGATCTCTTCAATCGTCAGAGATCCTTTTTCTTTGGCCATCTTCAAGAACTTCTGAATCTCTTCTCGAATCATTGAGTCTTGTTCTTGAACGGTCAAAACTTTCGCTTGCTCTTCTTGTTTTGATTTCATCATTTGTCCTTGTTGGTTCTCTATCTACTTTTTTAATCTCAAGCTTCAGTTTTCAGAGCTTGGTCAGCTGAATTCTTTCTTTTTGCAACTTCGCCAACAGAGAAAGTTTTTCTGGCGAGCTTTCGGCCTTCAGTTCGAGAGTGACTTGCTTGATCTGATTTTGAAGAAATAGATCTCGAACCTTTCGGATGCAATCTTTCAGAATTAAACTGTCCTCCTCGTTCGCTACTTCGATCTCTGTTTCTTCTTTCCCTAAGGGAAGACCCGCCATCAAGAGAGCAGGGTTATCGACAAAGGTCGTGAGTAGACTGGTCAACTTATCAAACTTTTCAGGGGCTTGTCTATAAACGGTTGCTGCTCTTTCAAGCACTTCCTTCGCACCCTGATGTTGAAGAGCGGGAGTAACTTCTGAATTGAGAAAAATTTCAAAATTGGCACGACTCTTGAGCGCCATTGCCATTAAAAGCTGTTCTGCTGGAGGAACTCCCTTCAAAACAATCTTCGTTTCTGGCACCTCATTTGCTACAGAAGCTGCTGATGCTGCTGGCGCCGCTGAGTTTTGCATCTGAGTTGGTTTATTTTGATTTGAAAGATTTTCCTGTGGCTTTTGAGCCATTGTAGAATTCTGAGTTGAGAGAGCTGTTTTCAACCATCTTTCATCCACACCCATCTTCTGAGCCACTTCCACAACATATAATTGCTTCAGGCGAGGATCTTGCATACTTGAAAAGACAGGTCTCAGCTTATCAGCCAATTGAACTTTTTGTGACGCTTCACCCCTATAGCCTTGCATCCACTGAGACAAAACCACTGTCAAAAGATCTGTCGCTTGATGGATCTTGTCCTTCAGAGCCTGAACACCATGCTCGGCAATGTACTCATCAGGATCCAATTCATCCGGCAAAATGAGACCTTTGGGATGCAGATCAGCTTCGAGCAAAACTGGCAAAGATCTTTCGGCAGCGGCAATTCCTGCACTGTCTCCATCAAACAAAACCACCACATTCTTGGTGGATCTACGAAGAATTTTTGCCTGATCAAAAGTAAGCGCCGTTCCCATGGGAGCGACCACATTGCGAATTCCATTTTTGTAGAGAGCAATCAAGTCCATGTAGCCTTCAACCACCAGAACCGAATCTTCGCTCCGAATATATTTAGCCGAATGATACAGCCCATAGAGAACACGGCCTTTATGAAAAGCCAGAGTCTCGGGGCTGTTCAAATACTTAGGTTCACCCTTTTCAATGATGCGTCCACCGAAAGCGAGAACTTCTCCCATGGTGGAAAGAATCGGGAACATCAATCGCTCGCGAAACAAATCAAAGTGTCCTGACTTGCCTTGAGCGCGCGCTTTGACAAGTTTTGCTTCTTCAGCGACAGCAGCCGAAATCCCTTTACTCTCAAGGTACTTCAGCAGGCCATCCCACTCTTCAGAGCAGTAGCCAATCAGAAATTCATTCTGAGTTTCAGGATCTAAGCCACGCTTTTCAGCGTAAACTTTGGCGGGGTGGTTCTCGGGTAATCTTTTGAAAACTTCTCGAAAATAGTTTGCAGCCAACTTGTTCGCTTCGATGACTTTGCGTTTTTTTTGGGTCGCAAGATCTTGCTTGTCACTTTCCTGCTTGTCTTCGACGGGAAGGGCGATGTGTGCTCTGTGCGCCAGAAACTCAACAGCTTCGCGAAAAGACATTCCGTTGTATTGCTGCAAGAAAGAGAAAATGTTTCCCGACTTTTTGCAGCCAAAGCAGTGGTACACTTGCTTGGTTTCTGAGACAGAAAAGCTCGCCGTTTTTTCGGGATGATCCGGAAAAGGACAGCGCCCCATCAAACCACCGCCTGAGGGCTTTAACTGTGTGTAGGGCGAGATCACGTCCACGATGTTGTTCGCTTCAGCGACCCGCTCAATAAACTCAGGTGTAAACTTCATTCCTTCTCGAGTCTTAAAACTTAAGTCAGTTTTGATTTGATAATTTCGCTCACCAGTTTGTTGTCAGCTTGACCAGCAGTTTTTGCGATCACAGCTTTCATCACTGGTCCCATGTCTTTGACGGAGGAAGCTTTGAGTTCTGAGATCGTCGCAATCACAACGGCTTCCACTTGGTCTTTGCCCATCTGAGCGGGTAAATAGGTTTCCAAAATTTTAAGCTCAGCGACTTCTTTGTCGACGAGATCTTGTCGACCAGCGGCTTGATACTGTTCAGCTGACTCTTTTCTTTGCTTAATCATGCGCTTAATTACACCCATGACTTCTTCTTCTGTGATGGGATCTGGACGCATATCAATTTCTTTGTTTTTAATGGCGGCCTGAAGAAAGCGAATCGCGTCCAGTTTCATCTGGTCTTTGTTCTTCATAGCTTCTTTCATGTCATTCAGTAATCGGTTACGAATTTCCATGCACAATCCTCCACAGAAAAAAAGGGAGTTGGTTGGCCCAAGCTCCCTTTGAAAATCCAATTTGGTCACTTGACCCTAGGGAATCTATTCGCCCCAAGATCGTTTAGTTTTCTTGGTTGCTCTTTTACGAGCCGCCAAAGATTTTTTCTTCAAGCGTACGCTTGGTTTTTCGAAGTGTTCGCGTTTTTTTACTTCAGAAAGAATACCTGCTTTTTCGCAAGACTTTTTGAAACGGCGGAAAGCTGATTCAAAGCTTTCGCTATCACGAATTTTTACCAGTGCCACAGAAATCACCTGCCCTTCGAATGTGCAATAAGAGGGTTTGGTATAACAGAAATTGACGTGATTTCAAATATTTCCTAAGACTGAGAGGAGAACTGGGGCCCAATCACCCAAGAAGGCCAGGTGCTGTGCATCAAACTGATGAAAAATTCAGGACACTCGCACGCTTAGAGGCCCAAAAAGCGGCCTCTAAGGCCGAAGTCCCGGTGGGGGCGGTGGTGGTGATTGGGGATCGGGTGGTGGCGAAAGCTCACAATCGTAAAGAAGAAATTCCCTCCCCCTTGGGTCATGCTGAACTTTTGGCTTTGCATAAAGCTTCGCTCAAGCTGGGTCGGTGGCGACTTTCAGATGCCACTTTGTATGTCACTTTGGAGCCTTGCGTGATGTGTGCGGCCGCCCTTTGGCAGGCCAGAATTGGTCGCGTCGTTTTTGGAGCCTTTGATTCAAAAGCCGGAGGTGTCGTATCTTTATATCAAATTGGCGAAGATCAGCGACTCAATCATCGCTTCCCTTCACAAGGGGGAGTGCTCGAAGCTGAATGCCAATTGGAACTGAAAAACTTTTTTAAAACTCTGAGGAGCCGACGTCATGAATGAAAAAGCTTTGAAAGAATTTGAAAAGTACTTGGATGAATGGACTTCGACTCCCATGGGGCGAAGAACGTTCCTCGCCTCTGTCGGAGTTTTGATGGCGGCCTGTGCAACGACGGAAAAGTCTCGTTACCGCGAAGGCGATAATGCTGGCCAAGACACGAGCCTGAGTGTGGCCGAGGAAAAACGCATGACTCAAGAAGTGATGCCACAGATGCGCAAAGATTATCCTTTGGCGCAAAATCCTGAGTTTCAAAACTACCTCAATCAAGTGGGCCGCCGAGTTGTGGCTGCCAACCAACTCGAAGGAAATCCCTACAACTACAATTTCTCTGTGGTGGATGTGAACTACGTGAATGCCTTTGCGCTACCGGCGGGGACCATCATGGTCACGGTTCCTCTGTTGGCCATGGCCGAATCAGAAGCTGAACTTGCCGGAGTCATCGGCCATGAAATTGGTCACGTGAAAGCTCGTCACACAGCTGAACGCATGGACAAAGCAAAACGAGAACAATCCAAATCTTGGAAGTACGCTTTGGGAGGCGGTGTTTTAGGCGGAGTTCTGGGCTATGGCATCGGCAAGCTCGCTTGCCCCCCGAACGACAAAGACTGCTTGAGCAAGGCCACGGAACTTGGGGCCACAGCTGGAGTGGGCGGCGGCCTTCTCGTTCAAAAATATGCATTTATGGCGAATTCAAGAGAGGACGAAATGGAAGCCGATCGCATTGGCTTTCGCACCTCGCTCACTGCGGGATATGACAAAGACCATGTGGGCCGCTTCTACAGTAAGCTTTTAGAAATGGAAGGCAAGAGTGGTGGTAACAAAGGGGCTCTGAAGTCTCTCTCAGACGCGCTCAGCACTCATCCGCCCTCGCAGGAGCGAGTGAATCAAATGAACCAGATGTCTGGGGAAGCTAGAAACACAGCTCGTACCGTGGTTTCGACCAAAGAGTTTGATCGCATTCGCTCTTTGGCCGAGAAATCAAAAAAATCTTAGTTTACAGAGACGTCGCTTCTTTCCACTGTTGTCGCTCTTTAGCGGAAGTTTCCACGACCACGGGCTCTTTATCCCCCTCGCGGATCCAACCGATATTTTGTTTGAGCTCGACGGTGCGCTTTTGTTTGATCAGCTCTCGCGCTTCGACTTTACCTTCAAGAACACAGATGACTTCTTTCTCAGCGGAGGCGCTCAAAAAGAGTTCAGTACCTCTGACGCCTGCAATTGCTGATGGAATTCGATAATTAAACTGCGACGCAATTTCTGGTGAAACTGTTGCACGAACTTTGCCTTTATTGACTTTAAGGCTTGGGAGGGTGCTTTCAGCATCTGGAGGAGCAATTTGGAAAGACGTATTTTCTCCGATGACAAGAACAGCAGCGCCATTCACAAGCCGAACTTTAGCAGCTGTAGTTTCAATCACTGCACTTTCTTTGATTTTCTCGCCAACCCTTAATTTTCTTGCGGGCTCAGCGCCTTGAGTGAGTTGCGCAGATCCCGAACCCTTGATCACCATCACTGTCCAAGCGTGCGAGACTGCCGACAAAAAGAACAGACTAAAAAACAACCCGAGTGCTTTCATTATTTCACCTTTGCTTTGATACATTCAAGGAGGGCTTTGCCTTCTTGATTTTGTTTTTTACATTCGTCCTTTGCTTCTTGCACAGTTAGTTTGATTTGAGGCACCACAGTGGTGGCCGTCGTCTCCGTCTGCGACCATGCTAAAATTCCCCAGACTGAAAAGATCACGAAGAGGCCTAATGGTTTCATCATTACATTCCTTTGTACTTGTAGGATTTCTTCTCAAAAATAGATTTAATTTGAACTCGTTTATCGCCTTGAATCTCAATCAAACCAAATTGGCCTTCCATGGAGTAAGTTCCACCAACGCCGCACTTAGACTTCAATTCTTTACAAAGATCTTTCAAGAAAAGCTCATTCTTAGGAAGTTGGTCGATCACTGTCACCGTTTTGCCTCCGCGCCCGCCCTTTTCGATTCGAAAAACAGCCACCCAGTTATTACTCTTCACATGAACAATGGCCTCGCACTCACAGTTTTTCATGAATTCGCCACATTTTTCACATTTCTTGTCGCGCGGGTCATCAGACCAAACCAGCTTTGAATTTGACATGTCTCAAAGGTACTTGGATCCTGCATCTCAGACAAAGTTTTTTTGGAGGAAGCATGGATTTATCCCAAACTCGTGGTCTTATCATTCAACAGGTCCGTGAATTGTGGGAGCTTGTCGGGTTCGAAACGCGAAACAAGTATAAGATCTCCGATGAGCAGGGGCAGATCTTGGCCTATGCAGCTGAACAGCAAAAAGGATTTTTTGCCTTTCTCGCTCGGCAGTTCTTGGGCCACTGGCGTTCCTATGAAATCCATTTCTTCAATGAACAACGCCAAATTCTGTTCACAGTCCATCATCCTTTCCGTTTCTTTTTTCAAAAATTCACTGTGAAAGACTCGCAGGGACGCATTCTTGGAGAAATGGAACAAAATTTCTCTCTCATCTCGAAGAAATTTTCTCTACGATCACAGATCACTTTCAGAAATTTTACGATGAAAAGTCCCATCTGGAAAATTTGGACTTTTCCGATCACTGACGCTGGACGACCTGTGGCCCTGATTGAAAAAAAATGGAGCGGGCTATTGAAAGAGGTTTTTACGGATGCGGATCAATTTCGATTGGGATTTCAAGAAGCGAGCTTATCTAATGACGACCGCAAACTGATGCTTGCGTCCGCGGTCTTCGTCGATCTTCAGTACTTTGAAGCAAAGGCTGACTAAGGCGTCTTTTTTTCCTCTTCGGGTTTTTCTGATTTTTCGGTGGATACAGAGGCCACCGCCGAATCTTTGATCACTTGAACTTTTTCACCATCAAAGCGGTACATATGACCTTCACCGTCCATGATTGTGGCTAAATTCACAGGGCGGCCCCAAACTCCAAAAACATTTTTGATTGTTTCCTGAAGATAATCAGGCTGCATATCAATGCCTTCCCACAGATGACCCAAGAGTAGCTCTCCCCGATTTTCAAAGTTTCCATCCAAAACTTTGATGATCGGTTGACCGAAATTCGTCATCTGAAAAAGCAGCTTTGCTTTGATGGATTTGAAATCTTTCGTATCGATTTCAAATTGCTGAGTTCGCTTGTTGAATTTGTAGACGAACATCTTGTTGCGAACACAGAAATCCTCGGTGAGAAATTCATCAATGAAGGTCACATCATTATAAATCTTTCGAACCTCAAAGATCTTCTCTCGCCCGAGCATGGTTTTCTTATCCCAGTGCTTTTTCTCGCGGACATCGTCACATTCTTCCCATTCACGCCCAAAGCGGCCTTTGTCCCAACGCTCTTCGATCTCCTTGAGAAGCTCGAGTCCCACTTTATAGGGGTTATACCCTTGAGGATGCATCGCCACTGTTCCTGAATGGTGATCGGCATAATCAATGATCTCTGAATCATTCAGAATTTTACGAGTCATCAAATGAGTGTGCCAGTACGAGGCCCAGCCTTCGTTCATCGTCTTTGTCATCCCTTGCGGAGCGAAATAGTAAGCTTCATCGCGGATGATTCCCAGAACATCTTGCTGCCAGTCTTCCAAAGGGCCATGAGCAAGCAGAAACTTCAGAACATCACGCTCGGGTTGAGCTGGGAAGCGGTGCTGCTTCAAAGCTTCTTCCTGTGCTTTCTTTTTCTGCGCTTCAATGTAATCCGGAGGGTTGATGTAGTTCCTCATGTAATCTCGCTCATAGCGCAACAAAGTCGGCGTTTCTTGCGGGGGAGATTGTGATTTTGAAATAGAGGTTGTTGTGTAGACCGAATGACGATCGATCAGATTCTCTATGGAAAGACAGCGATCAATGAAGTTTTCCACCACATCTTGACCATATCTATCCATATATCGCCGAATGCGAGTGGAATGGTTTGCCATCGCGTCCATCATTTTTCTATTAGTTTTTGAAAACCAAATATTGTTCTTAAAGAAATCACAGTGACCGTAAACGTGAGCCATCACGAGTTTTTGATCCATCATGCTGTTGCCTTCCATCAAATAGGCATAGCAAGGATCCGTATTGATCACCATTTCGTAAATTTTTGAAAGCCCATATTCATAGGATTTCGAAAGGTGTTCATACTCCATTCCAAATTTCCAATGAGGGTAGCGCACAGG
>JBKCXY010000243.1:0-3317 GCA_046315835.1 Pseudobdellovibrionaceae bacterium
AGGGGGCCTCGGAGTCACTATCAAAAAGTCTGGGGATGCTCAGGCAAAAGCTGACATCGTCACCACTCAATATGCTCTCGCCAGTGCCCTGGTGAACCAAATGTCAGATCCAGCGAGTTATAGCGATCCGGCTGTGAAAAGTGCTTTGGATGCGGGGAATATTCCTGCAGGGTTGAACCTTCCAGTCAACATGGGAAGCATGGGAACGATGAACTGGGGAGTTTCTAATGTGGAAACTTTCCTGACTCGTGATCTTCAAAGCTGCACTGGATTTTCTCAAGACTGTGTTTTTCGAGTGCGGCTCGATCTTTCCTGGGATTCGGGAGCCACGATTTACAAGTATGCCTATCAAATCATGGTCAATCCGGATGTGATTCCTGTGCCCTCGGTGGGATCCAATTCCAATGTGGGGTTTGCACCCAGTGATTACCAAGTCGTGATCCCTCGTCAATACTATACCGCGGAAGCCATTACCTCCTGTGATCCGGCGACAGAGCTTTTTGCCTATGGCTATAATCGCACCAATGGAACACTGCTCTGTATGCAAAAGCCCACGCCGGGGAGTGGTTGCTCGGCCAATCAAATTCCGATCGGCATTGAGTTCGTAGGAACGACGCTACAAATGAAGTGTGCGGACCTTCGAACTTCCTTTGAGTGTCCTGCGAATTATTCATTGCAGTCTTTTGATCCTCGCACGTTTGATACGAGAACCGCAGGTAAAGTGGGAACTTGTGTTTATGTTGGCCAAACCACCGAAGTGCTCACGCCCAAAGTGGGGAAAGATCTCGACAACGGTTCCATCGACGGAGAATTTTGTCCACCCGATTACCGAGTGGCGGCGAGTTCAAGCTGTACCCTGGACAGCGTGACCGCGATACCCGGGCCGATGGGAGCTTGCTTTATGAACACCGAAATTGTGGACTCAACGAGCTTTGCTTGTCCGAATCCTCCTTCCAATGTGCAGACAACTTATTTTTGGGCACCAGGACCCCCACAGCCAGCACCGTCAAGCCCAAATGCAGGATCTGCCACTTTCAGTATCCCTCCAGGCGATCCTCGCCGAGCCTCTTGCACGGTGTCTGCTCCGGCACAGTCCTGTGGAGCCAGCTGGAAAGCACGGGCTCGACTAGTGCCGACCTGTGAATTGGCGGTGCCAGAAGTGGTTTCGGTGCTGTGATGAGTTTCTCTCAACGTGGCTCAGCGATTATAAATGCTCTTGTTGTGTCCTTGGTGATCGGGGGGACCTCGGCATTGATTCTTCGCCAAGCAGAGATTACCGAAAAGAGCACCCGCTATCCCCGAATCCGGCAGTTGATGAACAATGTTGAGATCCGGATGAGGACTTTGAGTTTATCCCCGAGCGCTTATCTGTGCACGGATCCGAATGTTCGCAATACATCAACGTGTTCGATCCGCACGAGTTTATTTGAAGAGTTCAATACGACAATCGCGGGAGCGGACTGTCCCGGTGGTGGGACATGTGGGATCCGAGTTTTAGATCAGCGCTTAGAGAGCGGCGCGAGTACAGTCAATGCAGCTCAACAGTCGCTATGGTATGTGGCAAGGCTTGAGTATTTTGGTGAAGAGATCGGCTTAAGGCCCAGGGAAGTTCGTTTTGAAGTTCCGTTTGAAGTGTTGCAAGCCGATGTTATTCAGTGTCCAGCGGCGATGCCTATTTTTGCGGGCTTTGATGCTCGCGGGGACATGATTTGCCGGCCCTTGAGTTTGGATTGTCCGCCAGGGCATTATATGTCTCAAGTCAATCCCAACAATTTGCAAGGGACTTGTGTGAGTTTAGGGGCCCCTGTGAGTGCGCCTGGGGGTCAGATGATCAGTGGAGTGAGCTGGTCAGGCGGTGTGATCACGCCTGCGATGGCAGCACGAAAAGCACCGCTCAGTTACTTTAACTACACGCCAATTTTTAATACAGAGATCGCGAACAGTTATGGCCCCATCTCACCGGGTGGTTCACTGGGGACCGTGCAAGTTGGTGGCCCTCCGCCAGCAGATGTGATGTGTGGTGTGGCACCAATAACCACGACAACGATTTCTCCGACGACAACCGTGCCTTCAGCAGGGCCGACAACAACAGCGCCCTCGGTGGCCACCACCACAACTCTTCCTGTGACCACCACAACTCTTCCTGTGACCACCACAACAACATTCAGCGGTGCCTGTTACGGCTATCAAGGCGGCTCCTCAGGAGGGGAATCTAGCTGCCAGGAAGTCCCTGACCCCTCTATTGTGGGATGTCTGGATAGTAGTTGGAACTTTGTGCCTGTGGGGGGAATGTTTTGGGGTAGTGGGATGGGGGTTTGTGGCGGAATGCCCTACGAGACAGGGTCAGAGGCTCCTCTGTGTAGATGCTACTGTGATGCTCCAGGAGTCGTGAACTGCTCCTATTGAAGTGAATAGCATAAATTTTCTTGGTCTCAAGTTGAGACGAAATCTACGCTCAGCTTGAGACTCCCCTGAAAAACACCGATACTGTTAGAACTGATCTGAACGTTGGGGGCATGGAATGTCAGACATTCCCAGTTGGGCATATTCATCAGTGGCTTCGATCCTCGAAGCTCTGAAAAAAACAGATCCTGAGACTTATCGCCACTGTTTGCGCGTGGGTCAGTACTCTCGCATGCTCGCCAAGTCCGCGGGCTTTGATGAATATCAGCAGAAGATTTCCGAGTTCGCAGGTATGCTTCACGACGTCGGTAAAATGGGAGTTTCTCAGCACATCATTCAGAAGCCAGGAAAACTGACACCTGAAGAATACCACCAGATGATGGAACATCCGGTTTACTCAGCAGAGCTTTTAAAGCCACTCGAGCAGCATGAATTTTTCAAATCTGTCTTGCCGGCCGTGAAGCATCACCACGAGCGTTTTGATGGGGAAGGTTACCCCGATAAGCTTGCCGATGAGACCATTCCCGTGCACTCGAGAATTATTCTTCTAGTGGACACTTTGGATGCCATGGGGCAGGACCGTGCCTATCGTAAAGGTCTTCCGATCGAAGTGATTTACAAAGAAATTAGAAAATTCGCGGGCACTCAGTTTGACCCGCAGCTCGCACGAATATTTTTAGAGAGTCATCGGTTCTGGGGTCAGCACAAGATCGACCCGCAAACCCACGAAGAGATCATCAAAAAAGCGGCCTAAGAATTTAGACCGCTCTTTCAAAAAACTATTTCAAGACGTTACAGAGAGATTCTTTCTTTTCAAATCCACCGTCTTGGACAGTGGTTTGCAAGTGACAAGGATTGTATCCTTTGTCGGCTAAGCCCTGGGCAATCTCATTCAAAGTGGACTGCGGTAAAGT
>JBKCXY010000244.1:0-12679 GCA_046315835.1 Pseudobdellovibrionaceae bacterium
ACAACAAAAACAATCGCAAAGAGCAAGACTCCCAAAAACAAAACCAAACCGAACATTGCCATTTGACCGGATGAGGTCATGCCCACTTCATTCATACTGACTCCGTGTTGAGTTAATCAAACCAGGCCGAAACGGGATTTAAGAGAGGAATATTGATACCGTCAAACCGATATGCGTAAAAAGCTTTGAGCTCCATCGTAGAGCCTCTGAACTCCCCATTGGCATAGGGAGATGTGACGTTATCACTGAGAAGCTGGAGCCCGGGGACATTCTTTTCTCCGTTGTATCCCAAGCCTAAGCGGGGTGAGATATAAGAACCCACAATCTCGACGTCCTGCTCTCCAAGGGCTCCACCATCAACGTGCAGCTTCTGATAACCTAAACCGATGGCCAAGAAAGCCGTGACATACAAGTTCTTCCACGTTGCGATACCCCCAATTCCAAAACCTGTTGCCAGTGTTTGTCGCTCAACATCTTTGACCACGGAAAGAAATCCGAAATCAGAAGTCGCCGCGCTGGGGATAAAGGGAGAATCTGCGGTAATTCGTGAGTCACTGGCGTGGACCAACCAAGAAACTCCCCAGCCCGAGCCCTTTTGAATCCCCGCTTGATCAAAAGCCACAGCTTGAGAGTAGTCCTTCTCATGAAGGTTCCAGTAAAAATTAAAGCCAAAGTTGGATGTCTTCATATCAGGTCTTTGGATCTTGACCGGGTTTCCTAAATAGGAAGGATCAAGATCTTGAGAGTTTTCGAGATAGTAACCTTTGTAGCTGGAATAGAAAAATTCATAAGTGCGCTTCCCAAAGAATCGAAACTGAAAATCTGTTGAGCTTGATTTCCCAAATTTGAGATTATTCTCTTCTTTCGTGGGATTGGTGGTCGAAAGTGTCGCTCCCAGATTTCGATACGAAAGGCCTAAGGCTGTTTTGCTCGCAGAATGAGGCTGATACTTTGCTACTTTTTTTGAGATCTCCTTGGGCGCTTGAATCTCAACACTATAATTGGGGATCACAATACCCAATTCTATTTTAAGGTTGTCATCAGGTTGCTTTGTCCAAGACGAAAAAGCCGCTGTTGAAAACAACAGCGGCACTAAAAACAGAAGCCTTTGGATGTACATCTATCTCAAATCCTGAAGATTCACAGATACCATCGTGGACACTCCGCGCTCTTGCTGAGTCACTCCGTAAAGTTTCCCTGCCACTTCCATAGTGTGCTTATTGTGAGTCACCACGATGATCTGTGAACGCTTACTCATCTCACGAACAAGGTCGTTGAAACGGGAAACGTTGGCATCATCCAGTGGTGCATCCACCTCATCCAACAGACAGTAAGGTGAAGGCTTCACCAGGAAAATCGAGAACACAAGAGACACCGCTGTCAGAGCTTTTTCGCCCCCTGACAAGAGGGAAATGCTCTGTGGCTTCTTACCCGGAGGTTTTGCTGTGATCTCAATTCCCATCTCTTGCTTTTCAGGGATTTCAATCAATGAAAGACTTGCTTCCCCACCGCCAAACAGAACTGGGAACACCTTTTGGAAACGATCATTGACGAGATCAAAGGTCTCTTTGAAACGCTTTGAGCAAATGCGGTTAATACGGTCGATCACCCGGCGAAGCTGTTCTTTGGCTTCTTCGAGGTCTCTTTCCTGCTGCACTAAGAATTCATAGCGTTTCGCTGTTTCATCGTATTCACCAATGGCGGACAGATTCACATCACCAAATTTTGCAATCTTATCGCGCAGATCTTTCAGCTGAAGTTCCGCTTCCGCAGGATCCCCTTCACGGTGCAAGTGCTGTTCATAGATATCTGGAAGATTGAGCATGTATCTTTCGCGAATCTGATCGATCAAATACTGCTCTTTCATTTTCGCTTGCTCAAATTTCAACTGAGCATCATTCATGCGGTGCTGACGCTCATTCTTGGCACGGCTGGAGACCGAAACTTGCTCATCGAGCTCCCGCCCTTTCGCTGACAGTGTCTCGTAAGTGTTCTTCATGAGTGAAGCTTCTGACTTTAAATTCTCGACTTCATCCAAGAGCCGCTCAAAAGCGATCTTCTCTTGCTCAAGCTGGAACTGACTTTCTGTCATTAAGTGTTGATACTGATTCGTTTCCTCAGACATTTTGCTGAGCTGCTGATTGAGATCATCCACTTGAGATTTGAGCTGAGCACTTTGTCTTTCAAATCCCGCGAGCTCTTGAGTTTTGCTGGCGCTTTCCACCTGCAAACGGCTCACCGAATTCTGCATGCTTTCAAAACCTAATTTTGTTGAACTCAGCTCTTGAGTGAGGGTTTCCACCTCAGATTCCAGTTCTGCTTTCTTCAAGCGAGATTCTTCAAGCGCAGAACTCAGCTCATCCATTTTTATTTCTAAGCTTTGAAGTTGCTCTTGAATCTTTTGGATCTCTTTCATTTGACGTTCGACCGCATACTGAGAATTTGAAAGTTCATTCTCTGCGCGCTCGAGATCTTTTCTGAGGCCACTGACCTTGATCTCTTGCTCGATTCTTCGTTTTTGCGCGCCTTCAAAGTCATTCACCACATTGGATAGCTGCTCTTGCAGTTTCTTCAGGCTTGCCTGGGCCAGCGCGAGTTTTCCACTCCACTCGTCCTTCGCTTGTGAAAGCTCTTTGATTTCCCGACGACGCTTCAAAACTCCGCTCTCAGCACTCTCAACAGCTCCACCGGTTAAAACGCCATCCGCCGACAAAGTGTCCCCGTCTTCGGTCACAAACGTCCAACCTGGATACTTCGCACGTAGCCCCAGTGCTGTTCTCACAGAATCAACGATGGCTACGCCATCGAGTAAATAAGAAACTGAATTTTGGTATTTTTCATCCGAACGAATCACATCTTTCAAAAGGGCTTTGACGCCTTCTTCCGAAGAGCTCAACTCTGCTCTTTGAGTCGCCTGACTTGAAAATCCGTAGAAGCTTCCCCGACCCGATTTTTGTTCTTTCAAGTAATCCACAGCTTGGAGGGCTGCGCCCGAGTCAGAAGACAACAGCATTTGAAGTCTTGAACCAAGTGCGGCTTCCATGGCCACTTCGTATTCGCTGGGCACTTCCACGACTTCCGCCACCGGCTGAAAGTGAACGCTGCCATCGGCAGTGATTTCAGCTTGCTTGGTCTTTTGCCAGAGCATGACTTGCTTCACGCCTTCTTCGAAGCCTTCAAAATTGCTTTGCAGGTTTTCAAGACCGTACAAACGAGAAGCCACTTCATTCAAATTGTCTTTAAAAAGCTGAACTTCAGTTTCTTTTTCCTGAATATTCTGAGAGAGAACTTTTTTATTTGCTTCAAAAGATTCAACATCATTAGCCAGATCAAATTGCAGCTGACGTTCTTTGTCGAGCTCTTGGAAAAGCTTATTCCGGCGGCTCTCAAATTCGATCTGTTTTTCTTTCAGTTCATGAAGAACCATTTGCTGTTCTTCAGCGCGACCTTGAACTTCTTCAATTTGCGAACCCATCGACTGAACTTTGGCATCCATTGAGGACACTGTTCCACCCACAGCAAACAGCTCTTGGCGCTTGCAAGTCAAATCTTCATCCACACTTTGAATTCTGGATTGAGCTTCTTCGTATGCTTCACGCTGAGCTTCAAATTGGTTGGCGAGGTCCTCAGCGATGGCGCGAAGCTCTCTCACTTTGTTTTCAGCATCAGCTAAATCCCGCGCTAAAAGATCACGACGAGCTTCAGTTTGACCAAACAGGGTCCCGGTCATTTCTTCTTTATTTCGAGCCAGCTCAATATCGCTTTGTAATTTCTGAAGTTCGAGCTGTTTACGCTGAACCAAAGCTTGTTTGGTTGAATATTCCAGCTGAGCTTCTTCCACGGATTTCTCTTGCTCAAGAATTTGGAGCTTCAATGTTTCTAACTGGCTTTGGAAATCAGCAAGCTGCGATTCGCCTTCGACTTCCATACTTTGAGCTTCTTGGAAAATCCTCTGCGCTTCATTGGCCGCTGTCATGAGATCCTGGAACTGCAAGGAACTGATCCACAATTCCAGTTCTTCCAGTTGAGTTTTTAAAGTGCGGTAACGCTCGGCCTTTTGAGCTTGGCGCTGAAGGGAATCGATCTGTCTTTTGAGTTCAGCGATGATATCACGAAGACGCAGTAAATTTTGTTCTGTGGCATCCAGGCGTCTTTGGGATTCCCGCTTTCGTGCTTTGAACTTGGTGATTCCCGCCGCTTCTTCAATCAAATGTTTACGGTCTTCAGGCTTGGCCGTGATGATTTTTGCGATCATCCCCTGCTGAATGATTGAGAAACCTTTGGCTCCTGCTCCCGTATCCATGAAAATTTCTTGAATATCGCGCAGACGAGCCGGCTCTCGATTGATCGCATACTCAGACTCGCCATTGCGGTGCAGTCGACGGGTCACCATGAGCTCTGAAAATTTCATGTATTTCGCCGGGAAAGGACCGCCATCGTTTTCCAAAGTAATAGAAACTTCAGCCATTCCTGATGGGGCGTAGTCCTCAGAACCTGAGAAAACCACATCCATCATGCTATTTCCGCGAAGATCTTTCGCAGACATTTCACCCATGGCCCACAAAAGGGCATCGACGATATTGGATTTTCCGCAACCGTTAGGCCCTACGATTCCCGTAATCCCAGCATCAAACTGGATCACAGTTCTGTCTTTAAATGATTTAAAACCAATCAGCTCAAGTTTTTTGATTCTCAAAGTGGCACTCCGGTTTCACTCAAGTTGTTGTGTTTGAGCTCGATCCGTGAGCCACTTTGCCAACGACCATGTCGGCGCTAGTGATGTGTTTTCCGAGACTGAATCGCCGCTCTTGCAGCGGACAGTCTGGCAATGGGAACACGATAAGGTGAACAGCTGACGTAATCGAGTCCCACATTGTGGAAAAACTCGACGGAATCAGGGTCCCCTCCGTGCTCTCCGCACACCCCAGTCTTCAAATCTGGCTTGGTTCTGCGCCCCAAGTCAACACCCGATTTTACCAGGACTCCAACACCTGCTCGGTCAATACTCACAAAAGGATCTTTGGCGAAAATGCCCTGAGAGACATAACTTCCCAAAAACCTTCCGGAATCATCCCGAGAGAGACCCAATGTGGTCTGCGTCAAATCATTGGTTCCAAAGCTGAAAAAATCAGCATGATCAGCAATGATATCGGCAGTGACGGCGGCTCGCGGCAACTCGATCATTGTGCCCACTAAGTAAGCAAATTTTTGCGATCTTTCTTTTTGCACTTTCTCAACGGTCGAAACGGTCAGGCTTCGCAAGATCTCAAGCTCTTTATCCACACCCACGAGTGGGATCATAATTTCTGGAGTGAGAGTTTCTCCTTCTTTCACAAGATCACAAACAGCTTCTGCAATGGCTCGCACTTGCATTTCATAAATTTCAGGATACGTGATCGCCAAACGACATCCACGATGCCCCAGCATCGGATTAAACTCATGCAAGGCTCGAACTTTGGAACGCAGTTTTTCCACATCCATTTTAATTCGGCCGGAGAGATCCATCATCTCTTGCTCTGTGTGAGGCAAGAATTCGTGCAATGGTGGATCCAGCAAGCGAATAGTCACGGGATAGCCCTTCATGATTTTGAAAAGCTCGTAAAAGTCACTTTTCTGCATCGGCAAAAGCTTGGCTAAAGCCAATTCACGCTCAACTTTGTTTTCAGCCAAAATCATTTCACGAACAGAATCGATGCGGTCAGCGCCAAAAAACATATGCTCTGTTCGGCAAAGCCCAATGCCTTCAGCTCCAAAACTTCTGGCTGTGGTGGCATCTTTGGGAGTGTCTGCATTCGTGCGCACTTTCAACCTTCGATATTTATCCGCCATTTTCATCACAGCTTCAAAGGACGCATCCAACGTCGGCGCCAGTGTTTTTACCTCGCCTAAGAAAACTTCACCCGTGCCGCCATCGAGAGTGATCACATCCCCTTTTTTAAGAACATAGCCTTTCACTTTCATGGTTTCATTTCTTGGATCAATGTCGATTTCACCACAACCGGCCACACAGCACTTCCCCATCCCGCGCGCGACCACAGCCGCATGAGAAGTCATTCCGCCCCGAGTGGTGAGAATCCCTTGGGCGGCCACCATTCCTGCGATGTCTTCCGGCGAAGTTTCAATCCGCACCAAAATGACTTTTTTGCCGAGTTCTTTCCATTCGACGGCTTCTTCCGGGGTGAACACAATTTGCCCGCCAACGCCCCCGGGACTTGCTGGAAGCCCTTTTGCCAGAACTGTCTTCTGAGCTTTGGGATCTAGCGTGGGATGCAACAACTGATCAAGACTGGCTGGATCAATTCTTAACAGCGCTTCTTCCTCGGTAATGAGTCCTTCTTGAATCATGTCCGTGGCAATTTTCAAAGCTGCACGCGCTGTGCGCTTGCCGTTTCGTGTTTGCAACATCCACAGCTTATTTTTCTCAATAGTGAATTCAATATCCTGCATGTCGCGGTAATGCTTTTCAAGTTTCTGATAAATCTTTGTGAGCTCGGCAAAAGCTGCCGGCATGGCTTCTTCCAAGGACATCAGGCCTGTGCCTTCGGCCGCAAGCTTTGTGACAGGCTGTGGTGTTCGAATTCCTGCCACCACATCTTCCCCTTGGGCATTGATCAAAAATTCCCCATAGAATTTTTTATCGCCCGTGCTGGGATCCCGAGTGAAGGCGACCCCCGTGGCGGAATCCTCGCCCATATTTCCAAACACCATGCTCTGCACATTCACGGCTGTGCCCCAGCTGACAGGAATATCGTGCAATTCACGATAAGTGATCGCCCGAGGAGTATTCCATGAACGGAAGACCGCAGAAACAGATCCCCAGAGCTGTTCGTAAGCATCATTGGGAAACATTTGCCCCGTGCTTTGTCGAACCAGATCTTTAAATTTTTTCACCAGGACTTTCAAATCAGCCACCGTGAGCTCAGTATCAAGCTTGTAACCTTTTTCGTCTTTGAGATCTTCGAGAGTCACTTCGAGCATGGATGAATTCATTCCCAGCACGACGTCAGAATACATTTGAATAAATCGACGATAAGAATCCCAAGCAAAGCGCTCGTTGCCCGTCGAGGAGGCAAGCCCCTCCACCGTGAGGTCGCTGAGGCCCAAGTTGAGAATGGTATCCATCATTCCGGGCATCGAAGATCTGGCTCCACTGCGGACACTGACAAGAAGAGGATTTTTAGCATCGCCAAATTTTTTCCCTGTGAGCTTTTCAATTTTATGAATGGCTTTTTCGGCTTGAGGCTTGACCCAGTCCGGAAGCTTTTCGCCTTGTTCGTAATATTGAGTGCAAACTTCTGTCGAAATTGTAAATCCCGGAGGCACCGGCAGGCCCAGCGAAGTCATCTCCGCCAAATTCGCTCCCTTACCACCCAAAATATTTTTCATTTTGGCATTGCCGTCGGTCTCTTCAGCCGAAAAGAAATAGACAAATTTTTCAGGCACGGCCGCTACTTTGGATTCGGTCTGTGTTTGCATGTTAAAATCCCTTCATTTTCGTCTGAAGATACTGAGTCAGTTGAGAAATGGCGACTCGCTCTTGCTTCATGGTATCGCGGTGACGAACGGTCACGGCTTGGTCGTTCAAAGTATCAAAGTCCACGGTCACACAGAACGGAGTGCCGATCTCATCTTGCCGACGATAGCGTTTACCAATGCTGGCAGATTCGTCATATTCGGCTTCCATATCTTCCGCCAAATCATCTCGCAATTTTTCCGCGACACTTGTGAGCTCTTCTTTTTTGGAAAGTGGCAGCACAGCCACTTTCACCGGCGCAAGCTCTGGGTGGAGACCCAAAACCACGCGGACATCTTCTTGTCCCTTTTCGTCCTTGGTGACTTCTTCGCGGTAAGCATCACACAGGAATGCCAGCACCAAACGATCACAGCCCACGGCGGTTTCGATCACATAGGGCACAAATTTTTCTTTGTTCGCTTCATCGAAATACTCAAGATTTTTTCCTGAAAATTTCGCATGCTGAGTGAGATCGAAATCACTGCGATTATGAATTCCTTCAAGCTCACTCCAACCAATCGGAAAAAGATACTGCACGTCCACAGCGGCTTTTGCATAGTGAGCGAGCTCTGTGGGTCCATGAGGATGAAAACGAAGATTTTCCATGCGGAAACCATATTTCTTGTAAAAACCAAAGCGCAGCTCTTTCCAAGTGTCGAACCACTGATCGTCCGTTCCTGGCTTGACGAAATACTGCATTTCCATTTGCTCGAACTCACGAGTCCGAAAAATAAAATTTCCCGGCGTGATTTCATTGCGGAAAGATTTTCCAATGGCGGCAATTCCAAAGGGAATTTTGTAGCGAGTGGTCACTTGGCAATTTTGGAAATTCACGAAGTGCCCTTGCGCTGTTTCAGGTCGCAAATAAACCACAGACCCCTGATCTTCCACGGGCCCCATATGAGTCTTGAACATCAAATTGAACTGACGAGGTTCTGAGAGATTTTTGCTCCCACACTGAGGACATTTTTTGTGATTCAAATAAGAATCTGTGTTGTCCGCTCGGAATCTGGTTTTACAGTCTTTACAGTCGACCAAGGGATCTGAGAAGCCATCCACATGCCCTGAAGCTTTCCAAACCATGGGATGCATCAGAATCGCCGCATCGATCCCACAAATCTCACGACGTCGAGTCATGGCTCTCCACCAAGCTTGTTTCACATTCAACTTCAACTGAGATCCCAAAGGACCATAGTCCCAACAAGAAGAAAGACCACCGTAAATCTCAGAACTTTGAAAAACGAAACCCCGGCGCTTAGACAAAGACACCAAAGTCGCCAAATCCGTTAACCTTCGAACAGTCACTTCTGACATAAAATCTCCTGTGGAAAATTGAACCCTTCAAGGGTTATCCACCCACCTCTGCCGAGTCAAAAAAAAACAGGCCTTGATGAGGTGTGCTGAACATGTCTAAACTAGAGAAGATTCAAGGGGTTATTCATGTCATTTTTGTTCAAAAATCGATCAGAGTGGGGACGTTTTCTCATCATTGCGTTGGTAGCGACTTTGATCCCCATTTTACTCATCGCGCCGCAATCCCATTCTCAGTCTCCTCAGCAGATCAAACAAGATGATGAGGCCGTTCGCCAAGTAATGCTGACTTGGTCAAGACAGCTGAATGTGACTTGCACAACTTGCCATAATCCCAACAATTTCAAGGAAGTGGCGAACAATAACTTCAAAGTCGCCAAAGACCATGCACGCCTCGTCCAAGTGCTCATCGACAACGGAATGGATGGCAACAACGGGCGCCCAAAAGCGGACTGTTTCATGTGTCATCGTGGGGAGTTAAAGCCCGCTTACCAAGAGAAAATTGATCCGCTCTCAAAGACCCACTCAAAGAGCCAATAACTAGAAATTCAATAGATTAACTGCTCTAAAATGTGATCTTACAGCCCTTGCCGAACCAGTGAACTTTTCCTTCACAGCTCAAAAGCCATTTTTTTCGACCGTCCGGCAATGGATCTTCCGAAGTCCATGTTGGGACCATGATTTCAACTTTTTCGGCGAGATGCTCTTCGCCTTCGATCAGCACGCGCCAAGCCGGAGCGTTAGGATCCAATTTTTCTTTGTCCGTGTTGAAACGAATTTGAATTTTCATTTTTGGGGCTCCCGATCTTTCAAAATAGCATGATAAGCAGCTTCAATAAATTCTAGGGAATCTTTGGTGGTTTGTTTTTTCATCAGCTCATAGGCTTTGCGAACCGCTTCGGGCTTTGCTCCTGCGGGAAGACCGAGAACTTCAAAGGCATCAAAGTTATGACCATTGAACATGAAAATCACATTCAGGGATTTACCTTCGGCACGCTCTTCGGGAGTTTGAGTTTTAAAGTGGATGACATTGCCTTGAGCTTTCACGATGCCGGTGGTTTTTGCGGGCTGATTTGTTTTATTGCCTTTTCGCAGATCTAAGGGGCTGGGGCGCATATAGCCTTTTTTGCCAAGCACAAAGCTCAAGCTCAATACAGCAGCGACGATGGCACAAATCCAGAATAACTCTTGGCTAGTCATGACTCTTCGATTATCTGCAATATCACGACTGACTTCAAGGAGACTTAATGGCGCACGGTGGATTTTCTGGTGGTAATCCGTTTGATCAGCAAAAACCCATTCCCGGAGTGAAACACATTATTGCTGTTTCTTCAGGCAAAGGCGGCGTTGGCAAAAGCACTGTCGCGACGAACTTGGCCTTAGCTCTTTCCAAAAAAGCCAAAGTAGGACTCCTGGATGCTGACATTTATGGTCCCAGCCTTCCCCGCATGATGGGCACCATGAACCAAAAACCCGAGATCACTGCGGATCAAAAAATTCTTCCGCTCACGCGATTTGGAATGAAACTCATGTCCATCGGTTTTTTGATCGAAGAAGGCGCTGCCGTCGTATGGCGGGGGCCGATGCTCTTTAAAGCCATGGATCAATTTTTCCGCGATGTTCAGTGGGGCGAATTGGATTACTTAGTGATCGATCTCCCTCCGGGAACGGGTGATATTCATCTTTCTCTGGCACAAAAAGTTCCTGTCAGTGGATCGGTGATTGTGTCCACTCCTCAAAACATTGCACTCGTGGATGCCAAGAAAGCCATTGATATGTGGAACCGAGTGGCCGTGCCCATCCTCGGCCTTGTTGAAAACATGAGCTATATGAAAGGCCCAAGCGGTGAGAGAATTCAACTTTTCCCGAAAGGCGAACTGGAATCCTATCTCGATGCGAAGAAAATCAAAAAAATGACTGAAGTGCCCTTTAACCCCAGTGTTTCTTTGGGCTCAGAAGCAGGTATTCCCATTGTGGAAAGCCATCCTCAGAGTGACGAAGCTCAAGCCTTTTTTAAAATGGCCGCACAAATCATGGAATTAAAACCCGTCTAGGAGATGACTTGCTCTCATTCAGCTTTTTGCTCAGATCTTTTTTCCCCTCGTGGCGCTTTTATGATCAAGTGCCGCCTAGGCTTGCGTTGAAAGTCAGAACTCCAGCCCAGACTCCGTTTGTGCAAATCTATCCAAAATCCATGGAAAGAGCCGTGCCTCGACTTCTTTTTGCACCGGATCTTTTGTGGCATCATCATCTGTCTTCACTGTTTCAGCAGCATTTCCAAGAGCTCGATTCAAGCGGTCACAGCACAGTGACGCCGCTCTTGGCTGAATGGGCGAAGCTCCATTTGAATGAAGAGACAGCTTCGTTTGAACTGCAGATTGTCTCGGTCGATACGGGCGAAGCGCTTTGGGATTCAAAGTTTGATGGTACCGAGAGGAAGTCATGACTTTCGAATCTGCCAAAAACATTTTAGTAATTATTGTGAGTCTTGTCTCCGTCTTTCAAGTTTTTGCAGTCCTTGAAAATATCTCTTTGCTGCGCGGACAAGCCTATCGTGGATCGACGATCAAAGCGCACTATCCTCCTCTCTTGCGGCAGCTTTTGCCCTTTCTTTTTCAAGACCGGGCCTTTCAAGCTCTCTTGTACTTTGCTTTGGTGACTAATGTTCTTGTCGCGCTGATGGCTTCGTTTCCGGGTTGGTTCTTTGACTCACGCCTCATTCTTGTTCAGTTATTCTTTCTGTGGATGCAGATCCTGCGATTTCGCGGAGGTCTCAATGGGGGCAGTGACTTTTTTGCTTTCCACTTACAAATTGGATTAGCCATTGGTCTTTGTCTGACTCAGGAACAAGCACCCAAAGCAGGACTTGCCTACATCGCGCTGGTGACATCTTTGAGTTACTTCCGCGCAGGAGTGGGAAAAGCACTCAAGAAGAAATGGTGGCAGGGAGAGGCTTTGGCTGAACTTTTGAAAACCTCTCCCTTTGCGGATGTTTCGTCAAAAGAGATACACTCGCAGTGGTTAAAAATCATTTCCGCAATCACGATCTTGGCACAACTGCTTTTCCCCTTCAGCCTGATCTTGCCAGAGGCCTTGATGTACGGATTTTTTGCTTTCTGTTTTGGAATGCATCTCATGAATTGGTGGATTTTAGGTCTTCACCGATTTCTTTTGTACTGGCCGCTCGGCTACATCGCTGTCTGGGCGATCAATTTAGAAATACTTAAGTTTGTCAGCTAGAGCTAGCTAGACACATCATGGGGTATCGGTCACCCCTTCGGGGTGACCCTCAATAATTTGGGGGTATTGTGGGTCACTTTTGGGGGTATCGGTCACCTTAAAATGTAAACTTCGCCGTGAGGTAGCCGGCAATGCGGTCCATGTCCACTGATTCTAAGTCATTCGCAGATACTTCTAAGATTCGCATATATCTGACTTCTGGAATAAGACTAAAACTCTTCGTTAACTGAAGCTTTCCATAACCAGACACTTCGACCGAACTGACGTCCGAGCCTTTGCTTTCATCAAACTGAGACTTCGAATCTTCACCTTCAGCCATCGTATAATTGAGACTTGCTCCAAAGGAATTGGTGCCAAGTGTTTCCGCAAACAAACCTGTCGTGAGTCGTGAGAACATTCCCACCTGTTAAAGTGGATTTCGTGGTATTTCCTGAGAAAGGGTTGTCGACTTGTCAGTGCCTTCTTGCTTAATTTCAGCAACTGACTCAAAATCCTGTCCCTTCAGCAGAACGCCGTCCTCTAACTACCTAACTCAATAGAGAAAAAAAGGAAATCGGACGGAATTTCTGTTTCTTGTTTTACAAGAAACAGAAATCACCAACGAACACGCAGATT
>JBKCXY010000245.1:0-21136 GCA_046315835.1 Pseudobdellovibrionaceae bacterium
CGAATATGGACATTTCCTCGAAGACCGTTATTCCGGCTCAGACTCCCCTGGTGGATCTCACAACGGAAACTTTATCATCGATCCAAGATTGGCTTGGTCGGAGGGCTGGGCGAACTTTCTCCAAGCCGCGGTTCAAGGCGGCATTAGATACATCGACTCTGTGGGGAATAATAGTTGTTCTGGCGGCGCTGCCGTGGGCGTCAACTTTAACTTAGAGACCTCTCAAGGCTCGGATGACCAAATGCCTCAATCGGGATTTCCGACACCAATTCTTGGTGAAGGTGTTTACCGCGAGCTTTCAGTTTCACGTGTTCTCTTAGATACGATTCAAGACTCTGGAGCTCCCGATGTGGGCGCTGGTTTTGCTCCGGTGTGGAGAGCCTTCTCTGACTCAACTGTTGGCCTTGCACAGTCTTCAGTAAATTTTCGAAATATGGGAAAGTTTAATTCTTTGCTTTATCCGCTTCTCACAGGGGGTCAGCAAACAGCTTTTGATTCTTTGATTTCTTCCACAGGAGCCGGTGGAGAATATCAAGTTCGCAATGATTCTCAATATGCCAGAAGGGTCACCCCTGGTGGCGGTGGTGGCACTTGTACATTTTCGATCACTGGCGTCAGTAACTTGAGCATGAGTGGCGGTATCTATCCGCACCTTCAGCAAAGCTCTGACTATTACGAATTTTACTACGATGGCAGCTATTCGACGATCAGTTTTGTGGCCACGAATGGAACAGCCATCGCAGATTTGGATTACTATGTTTTCCCGAAGAGTCATGTCCTATGGGATCGTGATACGGCTGTGGCCTACGACGAAGCCACTCCCACATCTGGGGCAACAGCTGATACTCGCGTCCTCGGCATGAGCGGACAACCTGCGGGTTGGTATCTCATTCAAGTCGGTGTTTATACTCTGCCGACTTCAGGAACTATCAACATTGGTCGGTCAGCAACTTATTATATGCAAACAGGGGCAGGTCGTTTATGTCCGTAAAACAAAAGTTTTCATTCATCATGGCTTTAGGACTCGTGGTCGGAGGAACCCTTGCCTGGCTTAATCAAAATCAGAGCCAAAGAAAAGTAGCTTCTGTCGAAGAGCCCCAGCTCGCTCCACCCAAGGTGAATTTATGGGCTCACAATCCCATGGGTAAATCCCACAAAATCGCCCACATCCGAGTTGAAAATACCAGTGGACTGCCTGACACTGGAGATAAAGACGTCACTTTGAGAGCGCAAATTTTCTTGAACCAACCGGTCCAAGGAGATCTCTCTTACCAATGGATTTTACCTGCAGGAGTCAATCTCGTCTCAGGAATTGCTTCCGACGTTCTCCCTGGAATCCAGTCGGGCGAAGTGGCCACTGTTGAAATCACTGTGCAAGGTCTTTCCCAAGAGGACACTCAAAAAGCCGTGGTGTTGCAAGTTCATGGCACTGCTCACGGAGTCAAATTGACGGCTGACGGAAGCTACTCTCTTTTGCTGGATACTAAACAGGAATAACTTCGATCTCGTGACCGAGTTCATCACGAAGAATTCCTTCGATCGCCATTAAAGTTCCAGAGGTTGAACTCGGACAAGTCCCGCAAGCCCCTTGATAAGCCACAAAAAGCTTATTCTCCTCGAACTTGATCACTTCGATATCTCCGCCATCACCTTGCAGGCCAGGGCGAATCGTTCGGTCGAGAATCTCCTCAATCTGTTTCATATTTTCCGGTAAATTCTCGCGAGCTGCGATCTTTGAGTCTTTCTGACCAAAATCAGGGTTGTGAGTCGGAAGTCTTGTTTCAATCACAGCTTTCACAGCTTCATGAATTTCCACGGGATCAGAATCAAAGCGATGCGTGATTGTAATGACATTGCCAAAAAAGTGAACTTGCTTCACACCATTGATCTTGAGTAAGTCAGTGGCCAAAGTGTTACCAAAAGCTTCTTGCTCTGTGGAAAAAGTCGCTTTTCCCTCGGTGAGCACTGGATTTTCGAGGATAAATTTCCAAGCATTGGGATTGGGTGTGGCTTGAATATCTACAGTTAGATTCATGACAACATCTCTTTCGCTTTTTTAAGGCCATCCACTAATTTTTCAATATCTTGTATCTGGTTAAACACTGAGAAGGACGCTCTGACTGATCCACTCACGCCGTACCTTTGCATCAATGGTTGGGTACAGTGATGTCCTGCTCTCACGGCTATTCCCTCTTGATCGAGAATCTGCCCAATATCCGAATGATGGAGCCCCTCGATCGTAAAACTGAGAATTGAAACTTTGTGCGGAGCTGTTCCCAAAATCCTCAGGCCTGGAATCGTCTGAAGGGCCTGTGTCGCAGAGCTCAGGAGAGCTTGTTCATGCTGCGCAATTTGTTCAAAGCCCAGGTTCAAAAGATAATCAAGAGCTGGCTTCAGTGAGATCACCCCTGAAATGTGGGGCGTTCCAGCCTCAAATTTATAAGGAAGATCATTGAATGTCGTCTTCTCAAAGCTTACTTGATGAATCATAGATCCACCACCGCGGTAGGGCGGCATTTTCTCAAGCCAAGATTTTTTCCCGTAGAGAATTCCCACGCCCGTTTCAGCAAATATTTTGTGACCAGAAAAAACATAGAAATCAGCATCAAGATCCTGAACATCAACTGGCGCGTAAGCCACCATTTGTGCTCCGTCTACGATCACCGTGACACCCAGCCCATGCGCCTGTTGAATGATCTCTTTCATGGGATTGATTGTTCCCAGGGTATTTGAGCAGTGGGTGACCGCCAGCAACTTCGGTTTCTGACTCAATTTCATGGTGAGATCTTCAAGATCGAGCTCGCCATTGTCCTTCACTCGAACAACAGAAATCTTAGCTTTCTTTCTTTCCGCAAGAAGCTGCCAAGGGACGATATTTGCGTGATGCTCCATCTCTGTCAGCAGAAGAGTATCTCCCTCATTGATCAAAATCTCTCCGAGGGAAAAGGCAAGAAGGTTCAGACCATCTGTGGTACCTTGAGTGAAAATGATCTCCTCTGTGCTCTTTGCGTTCATGAAACTACGAACAGCTTCTCTTGAGGCCTCGAAATTCCCTGTGGCCTGATCAGCAAGAAAATGGGCTCCTCGGTGTACATTCGAAGTCTCATAGCTATAGTAATGTCCAATTCGCTCGATCACTGGCCACGGCTTTAGGCTCGAAGCTGCACTATCAAGATAAACGAGATGCTTACCCCGAGGTCTTTGAGTGAGTGCTGGAAAATCAGATCTGACCTTTTTGATATCTAAGCTCATTTGAGACCTAGTTCCTTGAGTGTATCCAGCAATTGCTTCATCAGAATTTCTTTGAGGCCTGCTGAAGGAAGCTTCTCGATCAATTCACCCACGTAGCCGAGTGCCAGCATCTGCTGCGCCTCTGATCTCGGAATTCCTCGAGACATCAGATAGAACATTTCATCATCATTCATCTGACCGACAGTGCTCCCATGCGTGGCTTTAACATCATCCGCATAGATCATGAGCTGAGGTTTACTGTCTGCTTCAGCTTGTTCAGATAGAAGTAAATTATTGTTGAGCTGATCACTGCTCGCCTTTTCGATACCAGGTCGCATTTTTACAAGGCCATCGAAAACTGACCGTGATTGATCGGTCAGGACACCCTTATAAAGCTGGCTCGTGGTCCCATTGGATTTCAGATGATCAATCAAAGTGTGATGATCTATCACTTGCTCGCCTCGGGCGACAGTGACCCCGTCCACCACAGCATTCGCAGATTCTTCGATCAAATGAACATCAAGATTCTGCCGATGGATTTTAGATCCTTGAGCCAGCGACAGACTATGCAGTCGCGAGCCCTTCCTTAAGCTGAATCTTTCTTTCCCGACCAAATATGACTTCTGATTCATATTCTGATTGATCACAAAGGTTAATTGAGAATCCCGCTCGAGGAGACCTTCAATCACAGAATTCTGCCAAACCAAAGATTGTTCGCAGCTCGCGACAGAGACCAAAACCTGAGCTTCACTTTTCTCAAGGCAATGAATAAACAAGGAAGGAGTCGCGAGAGTTTTAATTCCCTGGTTCAACAAAATGAGATTCACCACCGGTACGCTCTTCGTCGGCTTGAACTGAAGAAGATAGTGTTTCGGTGTCATCAATCGATGAACAGCTTCAAAAGAGTCTTGTCGAAGGTCTTTGATTTCTCGGCGCGCCTTCAGGAAGGGGCTCATCCATTTCGAGGAGAGCCTTGTGCCAACACCGAGCCCCACAGATTTCCATTTCTTGGGGTCTACTTTTCCTGTGCAATCAGGACTAAAGACTCCGTTGATGAAAACCAAATTCAATGCACGATCTATTTTTAACTGTTCAACCTGTGCTTGATCAGCTGCTGACAAAGTCACCCGTGCGTTTGTTGTCTTGAAATCACCTTGGTGGATTTCTTTGACTGAGGTGTATTTGTAATCCTCTTGTTTCTTCGTTGGAAAACCATGCAAATCAAAAAAGAGCTGCGCTCTTTTTCTGAATCTTTCTTGGACTGTATTAAGACCCGCCATTAGTTCACCAACCAGTCGTAGCCTTTTTTCTCAAGCTCAAGGGCAAGATCTGAAGTCCCTGTTTCCACAATCTTTCCATGGGCTAAAACATGGACATAGTCAGGTTTAATATAATCAAGCAGCCGCTGATAGTGAGTGATGAGCAATATGGCATTGTTCTTTGAACGCAACTTGTTGACCCCTTCAGCGACAATCTTCAAAGCGTCAATATCCAGTCCCGAGTCCGTCTCATCCAAAATGGCCAAACGAGGCGACAATACGGCCATCTGAAGAATTTCATTTTTCTTCTTCTCACCACCGGAAAATCCAAAATTCACTGATCGTTCGAGAAAGTCGGGCTTCATTTTGACGAGATCGAGCTTCTGAACTAAGAACTGGCGAAAGTCTTCTTCATTCATTTCTTCAACGCCGTGGTGCTTGCAGATGGCATTGAAAGAGCTGTGAAGAAATTTAAAATTGCTGACTCCAGGAATTTCAACTGGATATTGAAAAGCCAGAAAAATTCCTTCTTTTGCACGCTCATCAGCTTCAAGCTCGAGGATACTTTTTTGTTTCTTATTGATCTCAAAAAGAATGTCCCCACCTGTGACTGTGTAGCTAGGATGACCGGCAAGAACCTTTGATAAAGTCGACTTGCCTGAACCATTGGGGCCCATGATCGCGTGAACTTCACCCGCCTTAATGGTTAAGTTCAGACCCTTCAAAACTTCTTTTTCACCAACGTTTGCTTTTAAATCTTTGATTTGAATCATTTTAACCTACACTGTTTTCTAATTTCATTTCGATGAGTTTGACAGCTTCGACGGAGAATTCGAGGGGCAGCTGCTTGAAGACTTCTTTACAGAATCCATTGACCAAAATGGAAATGGATGACTCCATATCGAGTCCCCGACTTTGCAGATAAAAAATTTGATCTTCGCTAATTCGGGAAGTGGAAGCTTCATGTTCCAAGGTCGCTGTCTTGTTTTTAACTTCAATGTACGGAAATGTGTGTGCCGATGACTTCGAGCCCACCAGCATGGAATCACACTGAGTGTAGTTCCGAGCAAAGGCCGCTGAAGGCATGATCTTCACTTGTCCCCGATATGCATTGCTTGAAGAGTCTGTGGAGATTCCTTTGGAAATGATTGTCGATTTTGTATTCTTTCCGATATGGATCATTTTTGTTCCCGTATCGGCCTGCATGTAATCGTGAGTGAGCGCCACAGAATAGAATGCGCCTTCCGAGTTATCACCTTGCAGAATCACCGAAGGATATTTCCAAGTGATTGCAGATCCTGCCTCGACCTGGGTCCATGAAATTTTTGAAAAAGCACCAGCACACTTTCCTCGCTTGGTAACAAAATTATAGATGCCGCCGCGGCCTTCTTTATCCCCCGTATACCAATTTTGAACAGTGGAATACTTGATCTCAGCGCCTTTCAAGGCCACAAGCTCAACAACCGCGGCGTGCAACTGGTTTTCATCCCTTTGGGGCGCAGTACATCCTTCAAGATAATTCACGTAAGAGTCTTCATCTGCAATGAGCAGCGTTCTTTCAAACTGTCCCGTATCAGAAGCATTGATCCTGAAATAAGTCGATAGATCAATGGGGCAGCGTACCCCTTTGGGAATATAGCAGAACGATCCGTCAGTGAAGACGGCTGCGTTCAGTGCAGAGTAGAAGTTATCCGTCACGGGAACGACTGAGCCTAAGTATTTCTTCACAAGCTCGGGATATTTATGAATGGCCTCGGAAATTGAACAGAAAATGACGCCGGCTTTTTCAAGCACATCAGTATGGGTCGTGCCAACGGAAACAGAGTCGAAAACCACATCCATGGCGACTCCGGAGATTCTCTTTTGCTCCTGGAGAGGAATACCCAGTCGCTCAAATGTTTTCAAAAGTTCAGGGTCAAGTTCGTCGAGAGAATTGGCCTTCTTCGGCTGATTTTTAGGGGCTGAAAAATAAACGATGCCTTGAAAATCGATCTTTGGATAATGAACATGGGCCCACGATGGTTCTGTCATCTGCTGCCAAGTTCTGAAAGCTTTCAGGCGATAATCTAGCATCCATTCCGGCTCTTCTTTCTTTTTTGAAATAAGGCGAATCGTCTCTTCGGTCAGGCCTTTGGGAACAGTTTCCGTCTCGATCTCAGTCACAAAGCCATATTTATATTCTTTGTTCTCAATCACAGTTTTTGAGTCAGACATAAAGCTACCTATTACCTTTGCAAAAGCTCTTGAAGAGAGACGCTTTTGTAGAAATTGTTGAGTCGATGATTCAGGTTGGTGATGGGAGAGATAATGTTACACTGAGGTTGAATTTCGCAGGGCTCTTCTTTGTGAAGACACTTAGCAATTTTAGTTTCTCCTTGAATCCATTCAATCAGATCGAGCAAAGTCACTTTTGTCAGATCTCTGGTGATTTGATAACCGCCGAAAGCCCCATGCTCTGAGCGAAGCAGGCCTTTTTGTGCCATGGTTTGCATGACTCTGGCTGTCGCATCAAAAGGCGCACGATAGGATTCTGCCACTTCCTTGGCCGTGGTTAGCTCTCCAGGTCGCTTTTGACTCATGTGCTTGAGAGCCATTAAAGAATATTCGAGTTTTCTATTCACCTTGTTCATAGTGAGCTCGGTGTAAATGAAAGCCAGTTGAAAGGCAAAGGAAATACGCCTTTTTTTGCCTTATATGAGTAAATGCAGATTTGGCTTGAGCTAAAATAAATTAGTAAATTCATGTATTTAAGGCTTTCATTGGGGGCCCTGAAAAGACTTTGTTTTTTCTTTTTAATCAGCCTACTCTGCTCCCCATGAGACTTTTAGCAATTATTATTGGCAGTTTTGTGGTCTTTGGGATGGGGCTTTTGACCGTCCGTTTTTGGGGACTGAGCCAAGTCTATTCACCCTACCAAACTCCCTTTTTCAGTGAACCAGAGAGTGAACTGTTAATTGCTCCTTGGGAGCAGGCTTTTTTTAGTGAGAAATTTCCAAAGCTCATCCTTTGGGTTGATGTCTATCGCGGTGACGACAAAGCCCTGATCGTTAGACCTTGGAAAGACAGGGCTCTTCTATTGAATGATCTGGAAAAGTCAGTTTCCCCAGCGCGCCCCTTACTGACAGAACTTCTTAAGACGCACGCCCAGCAAAGATTTATTTTAAATATGATCGCCAATGAACAAGGCATTCATCATCAAATCAAAATGATATTGGATGAAACAAAAGCCAAGGATCGAGTGGTGATTTCCAGCGAATATCCAATTGTGATGGAATCCATCAAGGAACTTGAACCGACAGCTCTCTTTGGATCGTCGAGCGCTGATATTGTGAGATTCAAGTCCTTTTTGTCATTGGGAATTCTCCCCGCCTCTCCATTCAAAGGAGATCTCCTCATCACTCAGCTAACAAAGAATAAGATTGAGTTGATCAATCCCGAAATTGCTCAGGAAATCAAGAGACGTCAAAAGAAATTGATTTTAGGTCCCCTTGAAAATCATGAGGATATTCTCAAAGCACGCGCGCTGATTGCCGACGGACTCTTTGTCTCTGATCCCTTACTGCTCAACGAGCAAAAATAAGGCACGCCCAAAGTCGAGGTTATGACTTTGTGCCTATTGCTGGAGAGATGCTCCCTCTGTAATCTAATCAAAGCCGATTCACCGGGAAAAGGAGTTCTCATGAGCACTGCTGCCGTGGCCTCAACTGTCACATCATCAAGAGTCGCAATCAACACAGGTGCATGGGATGCGATCATGCAAGCAAGCCCCATCGTGCAATTGACTCTTGTAGTTTTAGTTGGACTTTCGATTTTTTGCTGGGCCGTCGCATTTGCAAAGTATCGATCGTTTAGAAATCTCATGGCTGCCAATGAAAGATTCACGAATCGCTTTTACAAAGCTTCATCGCTCGATTCACTTTACGAAGATATAGATACTTTTAAGGACAGCAGTATTGCGCGGGTCTTTCAGGCCGGATACCTCGAGCTCAAAAAGCTTGCAGAAAGAAAGCCCGAAGGGAGCCAAGCAGGTCTTTTGATTTCGGGTTCTGATAACTTAGAGAGAACTTTGAGAAAATCAATCGATGCAGAATTAGCAGCGATGGAATCTCGACTCAGTTTACTGGCAACCACGGGCTCTACGGGGCCATTCATTGGATTGTTTGGAACCGTTTGGGGAATCATGGGATCGTTTCATAAGATTGGGGCCACAGGATCTGCCTCTCTGGCAGTTGTTGCCCCAGGCATTTCTGAAGCTCTTGTTGCGACGGCGATCGGCCTAGCTGCTGCTATTCCTGCGGTTGCTTTGTACAACCATTTCATCGCCCAAATTAAGAAAGAAGAAATGGCTCTGAATTCTTTTTCGACAGACTTTCTGAATATTGCTAAACGCAATTTTTTTAAAGAGTGACCTATGGGAATGTCGAGTAACTCTGGCGGCAAAAGCCGCATGTCTATCAGTGAGATCAATGTGACACCGCTCGTTGACGTGATGCTGGTCCTTTTGATCATGTTCATGGTGACAGCACCAATGATGCAACAAGGGATTGATGTGGATCTACCGAAAACGGCAGCTTCAGGGGTTGAGCCTTCAGAAGATCCTTTTGTTCTGATTATATCCGCAGATCAAAAAATCACAGCAGGAAAACAAAGAATCGAAATGAGTGAGCTCAAAGAAAAACTGAGCGCCATTTTCTCGACTCGAAAAGATAAGCAACTTTATATTCAAGCTGATCGAAAAGTGGATTACGGATTTGTTGCAGAAACAATGGCTGAAATTAGAGCTGCGGGAATTTTCAATATAGGGCTTGTGACCATCCCTAAAGGAAACTGATGTCACCTTACCGTGTTCCTCAAGAGGAAAGACTTCGAAAGTACGTCATAGGATCCTTGGTAGTCCATGGCTCTCTTTTGATCTTCTTTTCTATCAAGGCCGTCTTTTGGTCCGGTGAAGCCATCAATTTACAATCAGCTGTCCGTGTGGATCTTGTGGCTTTGCCTGATAAGCTCAGCTCAGACACCCCTCCCCCGGGTGCAGCACCAGAACCCGTTCAAGAAAAGCCCCCTGAAAAAGCTCAGGAGGTTGCGAAAGAGAAGCCTCAAGAAAAAAAGGTCGAACCAAAGCCTGTGGCTAAAACCCCTGAAAAGAAGCCGGACAATGATGCGATTAATTTAGAAGCGGCAAAAAATCGCCAAAAAGATGCTCTGGCTCGCCTCAAGCAACAGGCTGCACTTGAGGAAATTGAAAGAAAAGCTGAGGCCGAAGCAAAAAGGCAAAAGGCTCTTGAGGCTGTCCGCGGAAGTGCTCAGCAATACAAAGGGAATGTTCTTTCAAGTGGAAACAGTTTAACAGGGCTCTCCAGGTTACAGGCCGAGACCTACATCGCTAACGTGCACTCACACATGAGGCAAAATTGGGCTCTGCCTGACTACCTCCGGCGCCGAAATTTGAATGCAGAAATTGTTGTCAGATTTGATTCGCAGGGGAACATCACGGAAAAAGCATTGGTCCGGTCTAGCGGTAACCCGACCTTTGATGAAATCGCCCTCAATGCGGTCCAGAACTCTTCCCCAGTCCCGCCTCCTCCTGAGAAATTTGTTAGGATTGCATCTGTAGAGGGATTTCTGTTTCGGTTTAGTGAATAACAAAGGACGGTCATCATGTTGAAGCATCTTGTATTTGGATTGATTCTTTTCGTCACAGCGAGTTCTGGTGCTCAAACTGCAGCCTCTTCGAGCGCAGCAAAAGTTCAGATCGACGTCGATCAAGCCAAAGTAAGAAAGAGTCTGATTGCTTTCCCTTCCCTCCAGTTTTTCGGAAGTCCTTCCTCGTCTCCGAACTTCAACTCTGTGGGTTCCGAGCTCTATCGCACGATCAGTAACAACCTCACGGTGACTTCATTTTTCCAGTTTGTTAATCCTTCGGCCTTTCTTGAAGACACGACCAAAGTGGGTTTGAAGCCAGCACCTGGTGATGCCAATGGATTTAAATTTGATTCATGGAAGCAAATTGGAGCAGAGTTTCTAATTCGTGGTGGATTCTCCTTAGCAGGAAATGATCTCACGCTGGAGGTTTATGTCTACAATGTGACGAAAGCAGATCTTGTTTTTGGTAAAAAATATCGTGGCACAACTGAAGTTACACGAAGGATCGCACACACTTTTTCGAATGATCTGATGGAAGCTCTCACCGGAGTCAGAGGAATGTTTCTCTCACGAGCTGTCTTCACCAGTGATCGTGGTGGAGGGGGTTATCGTGAAGTTTATATTATGGATTGGGATGGTATGAATGTTGAGAAACTCACCAATCATAGATCCGTTTCACTGTCGCCTGCCATTTCACCTGACGGAACCAAAGTCGCCTATACAGCCTTCGTTCAAAGGGCTCGAACTAAAACTCGAAATGCTGATTTATTTTTGTATGATCTTCAAACTGCCAAACGATGGCTCATTTCTTACCGACAAGGTATTAACTCAGGAGCCTTTTTCTCACCGGATAACGAACATATCTTCCTGACCATTTCTCAAGGCGGATCACCCGATATCTACAAAATCAAGCAGGACGGCTCAATGGCAGGAAGAGTCACCAACGGCCCAAGGGGCTCCATGAATGTTGAACCTGCCGTGAGTCCCGATGGAAGAAAGATTGCTTTCTCATCAGACCGAAGCGGTCAACCCATGATCTATATCGCTAACGTGGATGGATCTAATCCCAAGCGAATGACCTTTGCCGGTCGTTATAATTCAACCCCATCCTGGTCGCCCGATGGTAAAAAACTGGCATTTTCTGGCTGGGAAAATGATCACTTTGATATTTTCACAATGGATGCTGATGGCACAAACATGGTGCGCATCACTTCATCCCGAAAGCCCAATGGGAAATGGGCCAACAATGAAGATCCGGTCTGGTCTCCAGATGGACGCTTCTTGATGTACACGTCAAACAGAACTGGAAGCAGTCAGATTTACATTTCTAATCTCGACGGCTCTGAAGAAAGACGAATTACTTCAGACAGCTTCAATTACTTTAAGCCGAGATGGTCAAAGAACCTTGATTGATGGATTTTTTTCCTTTCACAATTTGAGTGCTGGTGATCTTTCACAGCTTGAGAAAGTTTCACCAGCCATCCAACGCTACCGAACATTGAATGAACAAAGTCACTGGGATCTAAAAACTCAGCGGCATTTTTTTTGGAACCAAGCTGCTGCTTCTTCCATTTTGGATCACCATCATCCTAAGGACATCTGCCATTTCTGGTCTGATCGAACTGACGAGCTTCTTCAGCGAGCGCTCGAGGATTTGAGCCGTGAACTCCAATTCTCTGATTTCGCAGTTTTTGCTGTGGGCAAACTAGGTTCTCATGAGCTCAATCTTTCCAGCGACATTGACCTCATCATTCTGTGTTCTGAAGAGCATCTCTCACTTGGAAAGCAGCTGGTGAAATTGCTGAGTCACCAACTATCTGCCAGTGACGAGCGGGGTTTCTGTTATAGGATTGATTATGATCTGAGACCCGGGGGAAAGCTGGGCCCGTTGATATCGACTCCGGATCAGTTTATGGATTGGTATGGAAACTACGGAGAGGCTTGGGAGAGACTGGCACTGGTGCGACTACGACCCCTCTTTGGAAAAAGTGAGATTGTCCATTCCATCCTGGAGTTCCGCGATAAATTCTGCTTTCGAAAGCATCTCGACTTCCAGATCCTGAGTGATTTGAAATTAATGCGCGAAAAGGTTCTCACTGGTTATGCTCATCGCAGTCAAGAAAATCAGATTGATCTGAAGCTGGGAGCTGGTGGGATTCGTGATTTGGAATTGTTTGTCCATACATTACAGATTATTCACGGTGGTAAAGTTCCTTCTGTCCGATTGAATAACACTGATAGCGCTTTGACAGCTCTCGAAAAGCTGGGCTTTCTCTCAGCAGAAGATTCAAATTTTTTGATTTCTCATTATTGGCAATTACGGGATTGGGAAAATAAAGTGCAGGCGATTGATGATTTGCAAACCCATCTCTTGCCATCCGACTTTACGCTCCTGAAAGAAGGACAATTTCTTGCTCTTCGTGAAAGTATGGAAGGGTGCTCTCAGATTGTCTCGGGACTTCTGGGTAAAGTGTCTTTCGCAAAGTCGGCGTGGCCAGAAGAGGAAGAGCTTCAGATGAAGCTGATCTCCAGTTGGGGATTTTCTGAACCAGAGATTCGTCAGACTTGGAAACAAATTCAGACAACGCCCATTCTGAGCCGACAGAAAGAACGAGACGAGTCTGCCCGAAAGCAGTTTCTTTTTGAGGCTCTGAAAAAGATGGGCCCCCAATGTGTCGACCACGCCCTCAGTATGAAGCTCTTGTCTCATTTTATTGAGGCCACCAAAGCAAAGACTTCCTTCTTCACCATGTGTTTAGCCTCAGAAAAATTACTCGATGACATCGCTCGATGGTTTGCCACATCGACTTATCTCAGCCAAAGAGTCATTCAAAGTCCAGAACTGCTGGATGCTCTTGTTCTCAATCAATCAGATCTCACTGTCCTTGAGCTGGATCAGGAACTCACGCACCTATCGGACTATAAATTTCTCAGAGAAGCTTGGATTATCTCCCGCTTCCTAGAGAGTCTTGACCTTCGAACGTTCAGTCACGCTTTGACTCAGACGGCAGATGAAATCGCTCTTGCTGTGCTCACACAACTTAAAAATGAGTTCCCCTCCACTCAATTGCAAATCATAGCCGGAGGGAAATGGGGAGGGCGAGAATTTGGAATTAATTCGGATTTAGATCTTCTGTTTTTTTCATCAGGAGAGACGAGCTCTGAAATTAAAGTGGCTCGCCGCTGGATGAACAGAATCACTGAGCTCAGAAAAGGTGGAGCTCTTTACAAAATTGATCTTCGCCTGACCCCTCAGTATTCATCAGGAGTCCTTCTTCAGGCAGAACAGACTTTTATGGATTATGTCGCAACCAAGTCCTCCGCCTGGGAAAGGCAAGCATTTCTGAGGCTCAGAGCCATTGAAAGCTCAATTTCTTTGCAAGCCGCGATTAAAGCTCGAACACTCACAACATCTGAGCTGCAAGAACTTAAGAAAATTCAATCACAACTGTTTCTCACCGCCAAGAGTGAGCTCGATGTGAAATTGAATCCCGGTGGGCTTTTGCACACAGAGCTCGTAGCTCAAACTATAGCTCTTTTGAATCAGCGTGATTCAGAGACAACTTCAAGCACACTTGATCTCATCGAAAAGTATCTCCCCGCTGAGGTTTTAAAAACCTATTTGATCCTCAAATCTATCGAACAGCTGCATCGAATCTTCTCGGAGTCATCGGCGCCTCTTTCGGAGCAGAGTACAAGCCTCAGACCTATCATCGCAAAATTGCAAACATGGTCCCTGGGAACGAGCTCCATTGAGTTCAGCTCGAATATAAAGGCCATGCTCTCAGATAACGCAGCACGGTTGCAGAGTCTTGACCCTCGAGAAACTGCAGAATAAACAAAAGGTATGAAAAATTCATACTTAAAGGCTTTTTGGATTTATTTTGTGGCCGCTCTGTTAATGACTCTGAGTTTCCATGCGGAAGCAAAGACTAAGAGCGAAACTAAAAAAGGGAAAAACATGATTGCAGTCTTTGATACATCTCTGGGGCAGATTAAGATCGAGCTTTTTAACGATAAAGCTCCTAAGACAGTCGAGAACTTTGTTGGGCTAGCTGAAGGCACCAAAGAGTGGACAGACCCCAAAACTGGTCAGAAAGTGAAAAAGCCTTTTTACGATGGTTTGAAGTTTCACAGGGTGATTCCAAATTTCATGATTCAAGGTGGCTGCCCACTTGGAAATGGCACTGGCGGTCCAGGCTATCGCTTTGAAGATGAGTTTCACAAAGATGCTCGCCATTCAAAACCAGGAATGCTTTCAATGGCTAATGCGGGACCAAACACAAATGGTTCTCAGTTCTTCATCACTGTCGCTGCAACCCCTTATCTTGATAACAGACATGCTGTTTTTGGAGAAGTGATTGAAGGCATGGATGTCGTTATGAATATTTCAAAAGTAAAGACGGGCTCTATGGATCGACCCGTTGAAGACCTGGTGATTAAATCAGTTAAAATTCTCAAGTAATTCTTCTCAGTCTCATTTTGAGACATTTCTGACCGTGTTCAAAGTTTCGACAATTGAGTGACAGACAGGGGCCAGGGATAACCTGGCCCTTCTTTTTTGAAGAACCTACTGTTGTTGACCTAAAACTGACTCAAAACCCTGTCCCTTCAGCAGACCGCCGTCCTCTAACTACCTAACTCAATAGAGAAAAAAAGGAAATCGGACGGAATTATGATCCATAATTTAGTGTGGCAGAACCAGATTCTGAATGAGTTCCAAAAGAAATTTATCGACCTTTGCAACAAGGGTCTGTCGAATGTTGCCAACAAAATGATGACATTAGGTTTGATCGCAAACTCGGTGAGCTACCGCGAGCAGTACAGCACAGATGATGGTTTTGCAAAGCCTCGCTGTCTCAACCCAGGCGCTACTCAGACTCAAAGTGTGGGTGGTGTGCGCCGTATGCTGGAGGGCTGCCAGTAGGCATGGTCCTTGTAGTTATTGGTATTGAAAGATTTAGGGTGCGCTTAATTGCAGCTGACCAACCGACAAGGAGCAGTTTGCGTCGAGTGTACAAAAGTTAAACACACGAAGAGAACACAAAAGGAGTTCTGATATGAAAAAGCAACTGATCTTAGGAATGGCAACTGTTCTGGCCCTGACTTCATTTGAAGTCGCCTCTGCGGCAACAAGAGTTGCAGAAGTTAGAACAAAATTAGAAAGAGAAATGAGAGATGCTCTCAGTAAAGGAAGTATCGCAGGCCTGAATGAGACTAATGTGGCGAAAGCTCGTGAAACAGCAGCCGACAAGCTGGTTGGTGTTGCGAGAATTGCTGATGCTAATGAAATGACATCAGCTTTGGGAAAAACAATCAAAGTGAAAGAAGCCGATGGTCGTGAAGTGTCGACTTCTGTAATGGACATCGCACGGAAAATATTAAGAACTGAACAAGCTCTGAATTCATTGAATCGAAATGAAATGCAAGCAGATGCTCGTGCACATGTTGAGCTCGTGGACAAAGCTTTGGAGCTAGGTGCTCAAATGATTGGAAGTTTATCAAAAACTTCCGATGTTGTTGCAAACTTAGATGCACCAACAAAGCTTCAAGTTGAAGCTTTCTACAAACAAGTATCTTTGTTACCCGAGATGGTTACTAAAATGGACTCTAAGGAATTAAAGAGTCATATTGAGATCATGGAAGCAACGATGGCTCAGAAAACGGGACCCAATGTGAAGGGTGACGTTGCTTTTGCGGCTGCTATGCGCGCAAAGTATGGAAACAAAGCCACAGTTAAAATGAACGAACTTTTGGGTTGCGCTCGATAAGTATTCGATTTTTCTCTTAACGTGTGTTGACAGGCTAGCCCTTTGGCTAGCCTGTTTCATTTTGAAAACTGACTCAAAACCCTGTCCCTTCAGCAGAACGCCGTCCTCTAACTACCTAACTCAATAGAGAAAAATGGGAAATCGGACGGAATTTCTGTTTCTTGTCAAACAAGAAACAGAAATTACCAACGAACACGCAGATTTCATAAGTAAATGTTGGCTCCATTGAGGCGGTCGCAGAGACCAGGGACAGGATTTTAAGTCAGTTTCTTCATTTTAATGGTCTAGTTTCCTCAAACCTCCATTCTTCTTACCTGAAGCTCTCACGAAGTTAATCCGATACCTTAATGCAAACTAATTTTTTGAGGTGTTTATCTCTGAGATTGTCTTCATTTCTATTTTCAGTTTTCTCGTAGGGTGCAGCTGTGCTGGCATCTTTGCCATTTTTAGAATGAAGAAGAGCTCTCAGAACGTCACCCAACAACTCAAAGATAAACTGAAATCCATACAATCTGATAAATTCAAAGCCATGGCAGAAATGTCTTCCGGCGTAGCTCACGAAATCAATAATCCGCTCGCCATCATTTTGGGTCGCGCTCAAACGATGCGCATGAAAGCTAAGCAATCAAAGCTCAATCCAGAACAACTCGAAGAGGGTCTGCTAAAAATTGAGGAAGTGACTCAGCGAATTGCTAAAATTGTTGCAGGACTTCGACATGTTGCTCAGGAAGGCGAGAAAGCGGCTCCTGAAAACACATCTGTCCATAAGATCTTGGAGGATGCCCTTACACTTTGGCATCAGCGGATGAAAAATCATGAAGTTGAACTGAAGCTTCCCACAGATTTGGGAGAGCATTGGGTATATTGCAAGCATATCCTCGTCGTGCAATCTCTCATGAACTTGATCTCCAATGCCTACTTAGCAGTGAAAGATCGTTCAGAGAAGTGGATTGAAATCCAAGTTCACAAAAATTGTGAACATCTTGAAATTTGGGTCGTGGACTCAGGCCCTGGAATTCCGCAAGAAAATCAAAGCAAGATTTTTGAACCCTTCTTTACAACTCGGGAAGTGGGTCAAGGAAGTGGATTGGGCCTTTCGATCTCTGCAGGAATTATTCAAGAGCAAAATGGCTATCTCAAGCTGAATCCCCATTCTCAGACAACTTGCTTTATTGTGGGCGTACCAGCGTCCAAAGACCAACCCAAAGCCCTCGCCTCTTAGTTTTCTTCATTCACGATCAAAATTTCGATTCGACGATTTTTTCCGCGATTGCTTTCATTCGTATTGGAAACTAAGGGACGAGTATCAGCATAAGAGATCGCCGCTAAGCGAATGGGATCGATGTTATGATACTTCACTAAATACCGAACGACACTGGTCGCACGCAAACTGGCTAATTCCCAATTGCTTTCAAACTGACCTCCAATGACCGGCTGGTCATCGGTGTGTCCTTCTATAATGATTCGACGATTGGAAGCCTTAAGGACTTCTGCAATCTTATCCAAAGACTTCAGAGCAGGCAGCCGAATCTTGGCAGAGCCTGTCGGGAAGAACGTCGAGGCCGCGAGGCTGATTCTCACACCCATGGCGTCATGCCTCATCCCACCAATAGCTAGTTTTCTTTCCTCATCTGACATTTTTTTCTGAAGAAGACGGTCAACATAGTCCTCGAGCTCACCATTACCAACACCTCGCTGTTGAAACAGATCTATCGGGTCTATCACTTGCCCGAGAAGGCCTCCCGACTGATTCTGGCTGCTGCCGAGGCCTCCAACCATCTTGAACTGAGCTCTCACTGAATCTTCAAATTTTTTCTCTTTTTCATAGTTTTGAGAGGAAGTTGCATACAAAACTGCGAAAAGAGCAAAAAGGAGCGTAATAAAATCAGCATAGGAAACAAGCCATCTCTCATGATTCTCGTGCTCTTGTTCTTTCTTCCTCTTTATCACTGCGGATCCTCGAGAAAGCTTCTCAGTTTAATATCAATCAGTGCTGGACTCAGACCTGCTTGAATAGAGAGCGCTCCTTCTAGAACCATTTCGCGGACTCGTATCTCATCGGCGATTCTTCTTTTGAGCTTGTTACCGACTGGAAGGAAAATGAGATTAGCAAATCCAACACCATAAATTGTTGCGACGAAAGCAACCGCAATACCTGCACCGAGCTTTGAAGTATCCGTCAGATTTCCCATCACATGAATAAGTCCTAGCACTGCACCAATGATACCAATTGTAGGAGCATATCCGCCGGCATCTGTCCAAATCTTCGCAGCCGAAAGGAGTTTGTCTTCTTGGACTTCAATATGTTTTTCAAAAAGCTGTCGAGTGACTTGTGGATCGACTCCATCCACGATCGTCCTCATCGCTGACTGCAGGAACTCATCCCTCATTGAAGGGATTCGAGCTTCAATAGCTAGAATGGACTCTTTCCTTGCAATCTTAGCGCACTCAAGGATCTCCGCCATGAGAGCTTTTGCTTGCCGTTCATCGTTCTTCAAAAAAGCGGTCTTGGCCATTTTTAGACCTAGCACTACATCTTTCTTTTTGGAGCTCACCAAGACAGCTCCGAAGGTACCTGTCAGAACGATCACAAGAGCGGCAAATTGAACGAGGGACGCCAGATGCCCACCTTCAAGCAGGTTACCGACAATAATTCCTCCGATACCAATGACTAAACCGATGATTGTGGTGATATCCATTTTTCTGTTCCTAAAGCTATCTGTTGTTTGAATTGTGAATACTTTGTTTGAATTTCAGAGAAGCTTTCACGCACCGGGAGGCGAGTTCCATCAAGAAAGCAGAGAATAGAATCCGGGGTTCCCTCAATAAATCGTACGAGTTCAAGATTGACGATAATTTTCTGCCCGGCCAAATTGGTGAGTTCTATCATTTCTCTATTCTGCCTGAGCCAAGTCCCAGAGTCGAGAAAGTGACTGTTGATCACTAGACCTTCATTGAGTTAGTCTAAACCGAGTCGAGGGTTTATGTCGAAAGTACTTGTCACTGGAGCCAATGGATTTCTAGGAAGCTGGGTTACACGTCACCTTGTTCAGCAAGGACATGAGGTCACCGCCCTTGTTCGTAAGACCAGTGATCTTTCAGAACTTCAAGGTGTTGACTGCCAGTTCTCTTATGGTGATATCACGGATTCTGTGAGCCTTGAGCAGGCCGCTAAGGGAAAGGAATATGTCTTTCACCTCGCGGGCTTGATCGCCTATAAAGCTTCTGAACGAAACAAAATGGAGCTTATCAACGTTCAGGGTACTAAGAATGTCATCGATGCTTGTCGAACCCAACAAGTCCAGCGAATGGTTTATTTGAGCTCTGTCGTCGCGATTGGGGCTGGCTTTACCAAGCAGCAAATTCTCAATGAAAGCTCCGCTTATAATGTAGGACATCTCAATCTTGGATATTTTGAGACCAAACACCAAGCTGAAGAACTCGTCCATGAGGCCACTCAACTTGGGCTTATCGATTCAGTCATCCTTAATCCCTCCACGATTTATGGAGCAGGAGATGCAAAAAAGGGATCCCGAAAGACTCAAGTCAAAGTTGCTCAAGGAAAGTTTCCTTTTTTTACTTCAGGTGGCGTCAATGTTGTTGCCGTTGAAGATGTTGTCGGGGGAATTATTTCAGCCTGGAAAAGAGGGCGATCGGGCGAGCGCTATATTCTTTCAGGAGAAAATCTCCTGATTAAGGATCTTTTTAGACTCATTGCCCAAGCGGCAGGACGGTCTGCTCCAAAGTATCCGCTTCCCGATTTTCTACTTCATGGACTCGGAGCCATTGGAGATCAGATGGACAAGCTTGGTTTCAAAGGAACTCTTTCGAAAGAAAATGCGTGGACTGCAACCCTCTATCACTGGTTTGACTCCTCGAAAGCACAAAAGGAGCTCGACTTTAAGCCTCAAGCGGCAGAAGTGGCCATTCAGAACAGTGTGAATTGGATGAAAGAAACAGGGCGAATTTCATGAAGTCTCTCTTCACCACCTTTAGTTTGTTTGCCAAATTACTGCTCTTCTTAGCTCTCTTCATGAGTGCCGTCGTTATTTGGGCACTCTCACAGTTTCCGACCTCCAAAGAGATTCGAGGGTGCCTCACCACAAAAATGTTCAATGTTGACCTCTGCCCTGGCGGGCCAGGCTATGTGAAACTCAGTCAAATTTCAGACAATTTAGAAAAAGCTGTTCTGATCAGTGAAGATTCCGCTTTCTATCAACATAACGGATTTGACCTTCAGGAACTGGAAAACTCGATCAAGAAGAACCTGGCAGAGAAGCGCTTTGCCCGAGGAGGGTCAACAATTTCCCAGCAATTGGCCAAGAACATGTTTCTGAATCGTGAAAAAACACTCACCAGGAAAGTTAAAGAGGCGATCATCACACTACAGCTGGAGCGCGAGCTTTCGAAAAAAGAGATCTTAGAGCGATATCTCAACGTTGTTCAGCTGGGAAAAGATATTTTTGGCGTGAAGAAAGCAGCGAGTTTCTATTTTAAAAAGCATCCTTCAGAATTAACTGTTCTTGAAAGTGCATTTTTAGCTTTTCTTCTTCCCAGTCCAGAAGTCTATTCCAAATCTTTTTACAAAAAGAGCCTCACGCCATTTGCGCGAAAAAGACTTGCACAGATTATTGATCGACTTTACTCCTACAACCGAATTTCCGATGAACAATACCTCAGTGCAAAAGTGGAACTGGAATACTTTTTAACAGGCACTCAGCCACCTCCTCTTGAGGCTCAGGAAATCGAGTCCTTGGATGAGGAGGCCGCGGCTCTTGAAGAAGAGTTGGGAACTACTGAATAATCTTTGACTGAATTTTTCGGATTGCTGTCACAACGAGGAATCCCGCAAGTCCTACTAAAAACAGAAACTGCACCCCATGAAACCACTCAAGAGAACCGCCTGTGACCAGAGTTCTTACGAGAGAAACCGAGTGGGTCAGCGGGAAAAGATAGCTTAAATATCGCAGCAGCTCTGGCAGCTGTTCTAATGGGTAATAAGTTCCAGAGAAAAGAGACATGGGGATGATAAAGCCCGACGTCGGATAGACTATGCCATCATAGTTTTTGACCAAACTAATAATAATCATTCCCAGCGCTGCAAATATTGTTGAATTAACAGTCAGGACAACCCAAGCACCGAGAATTCCAAAATTTAAATCGTGCCCAGCAATTGTCGCCACAGTTGTTACACCCAATACACTCAGGAATCCTTTGGTGGCCCCCCAAAAA
>JBKCXY010000246.1:0-18688 GCA_046315835.1 Pseudobdellovibrionaceae bacterium
GCCCATGGCGAGAATCGAACTCGCGATCTCACCCTTACCAAGGGTGTGCTCTACCACTGAGCCACATGGGCCTGATTTGACTCGCTGGACACGACTTTCAGGAATCATCGACAATGGATCAGCCCGAAAATCTATACGGCCGCGCGGCCGTTGAGGAAATTTGGAGCGGGAGACGGGTCTCGAACCCGCAACCCTCAGCTTGGAAGGCTGATACTCTAGCCAATTGAGCTACTCCCGCTCGGAGGTCTTTATCTCTGATCTCAATCAGAACTCACCTTTGGACGATTCTTTCATCTTGCGAAAAAAGAATGGTGGAGGAGGAAGGATTCGAACCTTCGTAGGCGTAAGCCAGCAGATTTACAGTCTGCCCCCTTTAGCCACTCGGGCACCCCTCCGGGTTTTCAGTCCAACTCGCCCCGAGAGGCGCGTGAGTCCATGATCTCGAAAATGGAGCTGGCTATGGGACTCGAACCCGCAACCTGCTGATTACAAATCAGCTGCTCTACCAATTGAGCTAAGCCAGCCCTTTTTGAGACACGACCGCAAAGTTCTAGGCAGAAAACGAGCTCGTGTCAAAGGTTTGATGAAATATTTTTACTGTTGTTGTCGGTAGGTTTCTGAGAGCGCAATTGCCGCTGCCACCGAAGCATTGTAGCTAGCTGCAGCAGATACCTGAGGGATGCCAATTAATTCATCACAAGCGCGCTCTGTTGCCGTCCTTAAACCCTTATCTTCAGCTCCAATAACCCACACAACTTTGGCTGGCAACTTTTGCTTAAAAAGCGTGCCTTTACCTTTGTGAGATAGGCCTAAAACCCAAAACTTGAGCTTCTTTAAGTCTTCGAGAATATTTGAAAAATTGGTCACTTCGACCACAGGAACATGCTCAGCTCCCCCACAGGCCACCTTATGAACTGTCGCCGTTAACCCAACAGCTCGGTCCTGGGGAATTAGGATTGCGTCCACCGACATCAGCCAAGATGTTCGGATAATGGCCCCTAAGTTGTGAGGATCCTCAATGCCATCAAGAACGAGAATCTTTGAAGTCTCTTTTTGCTGCAATGAGTTCCAATCCAATTCAGGCTGCCAAGTGCTGAAAAGTGCGGCCCCTTGATGAGACTGGGAGAGCTTATGAAGGAGAGGTTCCGGCTTCACTTCTATCTTCACTTTTTGAGAGCGGAAAAGCTCTTCAAGCTCTCGCAGCTCAGTGGAGGATTCCCAACCCTGCTTGATCCATGCCTGCACGAGGCCAGAGGGGTGAACTTGGAGAGCTTCACGAATCGCATGGGTGCCCACGATGGGCCGCCAAGATTTGGGGAAAAGAGGTCCGCTGGATTCCCGAACGGGTCTATCCTGGGAGGCCTGAGATCTCTCTGGTGATCTCGGGGCGGGATTCAGGGAATTCTTTTTCGTGAATACTTTTTGAGTCTTCGACTTTGAGAAGCGATTTTTCATTCGGGCTAGCTCTTCTTTTCGTAGATGGCGTGCAGATAATCTACCGCCGCCTCTCGTGGATGTTTCGCTTTCAAAATGGGGCGTCCGACCACAAGAGCAGAGGCACCTTTGCCTATGGCCTCATGAGGGGTCAAGACTCTTTTTTGATCATCCAAATTTTCCAAACTAAAGCGAATCCCCGGCGTCAGCAAATAGAGCCCCAGCGGTTTCAGAAGTTCAATTTCTTCAGGAGAGCAAACCACCGAGGAAAGCCCACTTTTCTGAGTCATTTGAGCTAAGGAGTACACATGCTCGGGGATCGGCTGTGATTTCAAGTTTTGTGGTAAAGAAGCTTGATCCCAACTGGTCAGAACGGTGACTGCAAGAATTCGAAAAGGTCGGATTTGAATGAGTTCCTTTTCAAGCCTTGAGAGCTCAGAGAGAGCCTCATGAGAGGAAAAAGCATGCACGGTCACGAGTGAAGCCCCAAGATCAAAGCTGGTGCGAATCGCACTGATCATCGTGGAGGGAATATCAAAGAATTTACAGTCAATGAAAAGCGGTGCAAGCCTTGCGATTCGTGGAGCAAGCTGTGAGTCCTTCAATAGCAGACGAGGTCCTAACTTAAAACCGCCCACGATGTCCGCCAGATCATGGGCAAGCTTTAAAGCTTCTTGAGGTTCATCCACGTCGAGAGCCACACACAAAGGATTTCTGAGAGGTTGGGCGCGTTGATTGATCTCAAGATCAATCATGCAAGACCCTTTGTGAGTTTCTGAAGCACAGAAATCACTTGCGCTGAGAGCTGCTCGGCTTTCACTTTGTGAACCGTTTTTCCACGTCTTTCGACGACTTCAAGTTCATTGTTGTCGAGGCCTTTTTTACCGAGGACCACGCGAACTGGAAAACCAAGAAGATCGGCATCTTTGAACTTCACACCCGGTCTTTCTTCGCGGTCGTCCACGAACATTTCATAACCCTGAGCTTTGAGCTGCACTCCGAGCTGCTGAATCAATTCAAGAGCACGGTTATCGCCGGTGTCGAGCAGACACACGTGAACATCAAAAGGAGCAATCGGCGCTGGCCAAATAATCCCGTCAGCGTCATGATTCTGTTCTATACAAGCCTGGATCGTGCGCGAGACGCCAATCCCGTAGCAGCCCATTTCGATGGGCGTCAGCTGACCTTCTTTGGTCAGATACTGAGCATTCATTTTTTGAGAATATTTCGTTCCAAGGTAAAATACATGGCCGACCTCGATCCCTCGGTAGGATTTCAATCTGCCGTTGGATTCAGGGCACTTATCACCAGCGCGAGCCATTCTGAGATCCGCAATCTTTGTCGCTTGGAAATCACGACCCATATTCACATTTTTCAAATGGAATCCGTCTTCATTAGCTCCGCAAATGAAATTCTTCAGCGGAGCCACTCCGTCATCGACATAAACTGGAATTTTCAAGCCCACAGGGCCACAACTTCCTGGAGAAGCTCCGGAAGCTTCGCGAACCTCTTCATCTGTCAGCATCAGAGGAGGATTCACCATGCCTAAGAGATTTTTCAGCTTCACAGGATTCACTTCATCAGATCCGCGGAGCAAAACCGCGAAAGCTTTGAGAGATTTATCTTTGTGGTCTAAGCCTTCATTGGCCGAGAAAAAGAGCGTCTTCACCAGCTCCTTCTCGGGAACGGAGAGCTTCTTTGAGAGGTCAGCCATGGTTTTAAGGCCTGGGGTTGCGAACTTTTCAACCGGCTGAGCCTGAGCCGAAGTTTGCGCTGGCGGTTCCGCATCAATCGCGGGACAAATCTCGATGTTCGCTGCGAAGTCCGTTTGATCAGACACCAGTAAGTGATCTTCACCCGCCTCTGCGAGCAACTGAAACTCATGAGTCTGCGATCCACCAATATTTCCAGCGTCGGCTTTGACGATTCGGAAATCAACTCCCAGCCGAGTAAAAACATTTTTGTAAGCTTGATACATAGACTCGTAGGCCTTGAGAGCGCCTGCTTGGTCCGCATCAAAGGAGTAAGCGTCTTTCATGATAAACTCACGTCCGCGCATGAGGCCAAATCGTGGGCGAACCTCGTCGCGATACTTGGTTTGAATCTGATAGAGGTTTTTCGGCAAATCTCGGTAGGACTTGATATCACTGCGGGCATAGTCAGTGATCACTTCTTCGTGAGTGGCCCCCAAACAAAACCAATGTTCATTGCGGTTTTTAAATTTCAAAAGCCCTGCTCCCATTTCGGACCAGCGGTTTGTCTCTTCCCAAAGTTCGCGAGGCTGCACCATGGGCATCAAGACCTCAGTGCATCCACGAGAGTCGAGCTCTTGGCGAATGATGTTTTCAAATTTGCGAATCGCTCGGAGTGCTAAGTTCCCATAGGTATAAAGGCCCGAGCCAATTTTTTTAACGAGGCCTGCGCGAACTAAGAGCTTGTGCGAGGGAATTTCAGCATCGGAAGGCGCTTCTTTGAGAGTGTAGAGATGAGTTTGTGACCATTTCATAAGTCTTCGTTTCCTTTTTGGACTTCGATCCCAAAAGATTTAATTTTGCGATGAAGGTAAGACCGCTCCAGCCCAATTTCCTCTGCCGTACGAGAGATATTGCCATTATTTTCCTGGAGCTTTTTCACTAAATATTCTTTTTCAAAACGAGCTCTGGCTTCTCTAAAGGTTGGGACCTCTTCAAAGTTTCCTGTGTTTTCGGCCACTGAAAGACCGGCGAATTTCAAATCATGAATATCGACAAAGTCTGAGGGCGTGAGAATATAAATTCTCTCGATAAAATTACGGAGTTCGCGAACATTCCCTGGCCAAGTGTGATTCATCATGAGCTGGATCGCTTGATCTGAAAACACTTTGCGGTAAGTTCCAGATTCTTTCGCAGCTTGATCACCAAAATGATTGATCAGAGCGGGGATGTCTTCTGAATGTTCTCGGAGAGAGGGAACTTTAAAAGATTGTGTGGAAATCACACGGTACAGAGTTCCGCTAAATTTCCCGCCCTGAACGAGCTGTTCCAAGTCCGACTCACTGGCGCCGATAAAACGCACATCAAGAGAAATCCAATCTTTCCCGCCGGTGCGCTGGAATTTTTTCTCGATGAGTGCTTTAGCGAGCTTTTCTTGAATCTGAGGGCTTAATCGCGTGAGATCTTCAACGAAGAGAGTGCCCTCATTGGCGGACTCAAGTTTTCCTTTCTGAGTCCTTTCCATTCCTGGCAAAGCCCCCTTTTCAATTCCAAAAAGTTCCATTTCAACCAGATCCTCGGGAACAAAAGCCACATTCATTTCCACAAAGGAACGACTGGCGCGTGGACTGAGGTAATGAACGTTTTGAGCCACGAGTTCTTTGCCGGCCCCATTTTCACCCGTGAGGAGAAGGTTTGTCGGAGTGGGCGCTACTCGAGCAATCATTTGCTTGAGGGCAACAATTTTTGGAGCTTCACCCACCAGAGCAATCGATCTGCGAAGCTTGTTGAGAAGTGCCGTTTTCTCTTCTTTTTGTGCCTGGTATTGAAGAATATTCGCAATCACGATGGAAATTTTATCCATCGAAAGAGGTTTCTCGATAAAATCCCAAGCGCCCAGTTTTGTTGCACGAACAGCGGTTTCAATCGTGCCGTGCCCCGAGATCATCACAAATTCTATTTGCGGAAAAAGACTACGAGCCTTTGTGAGGACTTCGATTCCATCAAGACTTCCCGGCATCCAAATATCGAGGAAGACGATTTCGGGATGATAACTTTGCATGGCCTTCAGGCCGGATTCCCCGTCCTGAGCTGTTTGCACTTCGTGTCCGTCATCTTTGAGGGTCGCCGAGAGAACTTCGCGAATTGGGAGTTCATCATCCACAATAAGAATTTTTGCCATAGGAGTTGCCTCTCTTTAAAGGCACGATCTTAGGGGAATTTCACCTGAAAGACTAGAACTGACTGAGGTGCACAACTAGCTGGTCCAACCGCCCACTTCGTTGACGGGGAGTTCAATGAGCATCTTGGTGCCCTGAGGTTCATTGGCTAAAGCCCGAATGAATCCGGAATGGTCTTCAATGATTCTTTTCACAATGGCGAGCCCTAGACCAGTTCCACCCTCTTTCGTAGAGTAGTAAGGCTCAAAGACACGAGTGCGCTGCTGTGGCGGAATTCCAACACCTGTATCTGATACGGTGAGTCTAAGGATCTTGAGGTCCCCATCATAGCGTGTTGCCAACTGAACACGCTGGGGTTGATCTGAAGCCGTGCTCTGCACGGCTGACACTGCATTGTCGATAAGATTCACTAAGACCCGTTTGATCTGGTCAGGATCAAACTTAAATTCAGGCGTCTGAGAATCATGTTCAAAGTCGAACTGAATTTGCGGATGAGAAACTCGGAACAAACTGAGAGCTTCATCAATGGTGGCTTTGATAGACCCTACCACTGGACGTGCTTGAGGCAATCTTGCAAAATTGCTGAATTCGTTGACTAAATTTTTGAGATCTTCTGTCTGACGAATGATCATTTTGGTACACTCTTGGAAGGCGGGATCCGTGACTGAAGCGCCAAATTTTCGCTGAAGTCTTTCTGCAGAGAGCTTGATCGGTGTCAGAGGATTTTTGATCTCATGGGCGATCCGGCGAGCCACTTCTGTCCAAGCCGCCGCTCGCTGAGCACTCACAATCGGAGTCATATCGTCAAACACCAAAACTTTCCCGAGGTCAGTCCCCTTCTCATCACGAAGAAGAGAAAGTGTCATTAAAAGAGGAACAGCCTCCCCTTGCACATTCAGCTTCAACTCCTTTTGAATATTTTCCACTTTATGTTCTTGCATGGTCTTAAGAAGCTCGCTGAACGTTCTAAAATATTCGAGCGTGAGAAGCTCACGGACACTTTTTCCAAGATACTTTTCTGATTCAATTTTTAAGAGATCAGAAGCTCTGCGGTTGATGGTAGTCACAACCCCATGAGGGTCCACGGAAATGACCCCCGCACTGACATTTTTGAGGACCACTTCGATGTACCGAACATGCTTATCAAGATCAGACAAAGTGCTACGAAGATCACGATTGGCTTGTTGTACTTCCGATTCAGATTTTGAAAGATTCACCGTCATCTGATTGAAGTTTTCAACCAGCGATGCAATCTCTTCACTGCCACTGGGGACTTGCAGGGTCGTGTAATCACCCGAAGCAATTCGTTTGGTGGCTCGCCCCAGGGAAACAAGAGGGACAGCCAGTTGCTTCGCTAAATGAATCCCAAACCAAGTTGCCGCCAATAGAATAACGAGAGTCATCAAAAACAGGATCGTGAGATAGATCGATTTCAAAGGGTACTCGAGGGGGTTAATGTCGCGGAACTCATCATAAGCTTAACTGATGTCGTTCATTTTGGATAAAAGGGACAGCGGAACAAAGCTTGAGACCACCACAGCTCCCTTCCCAGCCCCCGAGGGCACGATCACCCGAACGAGATTCCCTTCGCCAAACTGATGGATCGTCGATGAGTCCACTTGGGACTTGACTCCTTTTTGCAAAAATTCGAGAGAGGCCGGCGGAATCACCGGAATGGTTTCATCATCTGAAATGACGAGAGTTCTTTCGTCAAACAAAGAGGGATAGTACTCCACCGCATCCAGGGCATAGAGATGCCGGAGCTGTTTCATTTTAGCTTCCACTCGGGCGGGTGAAACGCTTTTGAGCTCGCTCGCGATTTGATGGGCAAAATGGTAATTTCGTTTTTTAGCGTTGAAGTAATACGCGTTGGTGACCTCAAGAGAACTTTTAAGAACCCCAGCCATTTTGACCGAGAACCATTTTTCAAAACTGGAGTTGATGTAAAAGACCGAAGTCACAAAGAGCAAGATGGTCGGAATTGACGAAAAAGCCACAAAGGCCACGATCAGCTTTGCTTTCAGGGAAGATCCAAAGACTTTCCCCTTTCTTTCCACAAAAACTTTGACCAAGTTTCTAAAAATCAAAAAGAGCAGAAGAAGCAGCAGAACAATATTGAAGTTCACAAGCCCAAAGAAAAAAATCGAATGCACAAAGGGCAGGGTTTGCGAAACGTTGAACAAACGAATTTCAAACCAAGTCAGCAATAGAAATACAATCGCGATCCCTGCGATCGCAATGATTTCCCTTTTGCGCTTTTTGATTTCAAAGATTTGAACCTTTGAATCTAAGCTGTTCTGTTTGTCCTCGTTTGACATTCAGTCTATTTTTTCTTTTTTTTCTTACTTTGGGAAGCTTTCATATCAGAAATAAGGCCCAGCATCTCCATGGCCACTTGAGCCGCTTCTTCACCTTTGTTGCCATGGGCACCACCGGCTCGGTCCAAAGCTTGTTTTTCATTTTCAGTCGTGATGACTCCAAATCCGATTGGGCGGCCGTACTCGAGCATTAAAGCAGTGACCCCTCGCTCAACAGAATTGCAAACAAGGTCATAGTGAGAAGTATCCCCGCGGATCACGCAGCCCAAAGCCACAACCGCTTCACAGCCCATATCCAATAAAGTCTTTGCAGCGAGAGGAATCTCAACAGCCCCAGGGACTTTCACTGCATGAATATCCAGACCGCCCACTTCCTCGAGGTAGCTCAGGGCCCCTTCTTCGAGTTTGTCAGTGATCTCGCTATTGAATCGTGAAGTGACCACTCCGACTTTGAGTGCTTTCGGCATTTTTACCTTCCTCGTTGAATGGGACCACTTCTTCAATGGTCAGATTAAAACCTTTAAGGCCAATTTTCTTGTCGATCTTGTTCGACAGAAGCCGAATTCTCTCAATTCCCAGCTGTCTCAAGATTTGGGCACCAATTCCATAGTCTCGAGGATCCATAGCCCAGGCCGGACGCTCTTCTTGAATGGCTTTGATCTCAGCCGTCCAAGGTAAGCTTTGCTGCCCGCGGATGATCACGACAATTCCGCCACCATCTTTTTCAATTTTTCTCAAAGCCATTTGTAAAGTTTGCGTTCCTGTTTTGAGGAACTGGAAAACATCCTTCGTGGGGTTTTCTTGATGAACACGAACCAGTGTGGGCTTCTCTGTGGAGAGCTCCCCATACTGCAGAACCAAATGCTCTGTTTGATCAATTTTTGATCTAAAAACTCGAGCTTTAAATCCACCGTACTGCTCAGGAAGCTCCTGCTGAAGAATCTCTTCGACGAGGTTTTCCCGAGACAGTCGGTACTCGATGAGATCGACGATCGTGCCGATTTTGATTTGATGCTTCTTTGCAAACTTCATGAGGTCTGGCACTCGAGCCATGGTCCCATCGGGGTTCATGATTTCACAAATGACAGCGGCGGGATGACAACCTGCCAGTCGAGCGAGATCCACGCTGCCCTCAGTGTGGCCAGCTCGCTTCAAGACTCCACCATGCTGAGCTCGGATCGGAAAGATATGCCCAGGCATACGAATGTCCGAAGGTTCTGCTTCAGGATTTGCAGCAACCCTGACTGTGTGTGCGCGATCTTTGGCAGAAATTCCCGTAGAAACTCCCCATGAAGCTTCAATGCTCACGGTGAAAGCGGTTTTATTCGGAGAAAAATTCTGATCATCACGAACCATCATCGGTAGCTGAAGTCGATCGATCTGTTGCGCTGACAGTGACAAGCAAATCAGTCCCCGAGCTTCGGTGGCCATAAAATTGATGAGCTCAGGAGTGACAGCATCGGCAGCGAGGACCAAGTCCCCTTCATTCTCACGATCTTCGTCATCAATGAGAATCACCATTTTGGCTGCGCGAATGTCTTCAATTAATTCTTGGGCCGAGTTCATTGGGGATTCATTCACGTGAGACCTCTCATTTCAATCGCATGCTGGACAGCTTTAGCCATATAGTCAGGCTCTAAGTTCAGAGCACTTCCCACGGGAAGTGCCGCGAGATTTGTTCTTTTGATGGTTTCGGGAATCAGGCAAACACTGAAAGAAGCCTCGTCCACTTCGTTCACAGTGAGACTGACACCGTGAAGTCCGATGCTGCCCTTTTTCCAAACATATTTTCGAAGCTCTTTCGGCAGGCTGACTTTCAAAACCCAGCTTTCACCCAACGCTTCGCTCTGCAAGATTTGCCCTTGTCCTTCGACGTGACCACTCACGATATGGCCGTGAATGCGATCTCCGAAACGTAGACTTCTTTCAAGATTGAGCGGACTTCCAACCAGAGCCTCTGTGTGGCTGTGATTGAGGCCAAGCACTTTGAGGGTTTCTGGTGCGAGCGCAAAAACAACTTCAGAGTCTGTGAGAGATTCCACCGTTAAACAAACACCATTGGTGGAAACAGAGTCGCCCGTTTTAAGATCATCAAATGAAGATGGCCTTGCCACCCAAATGCGGATGACCTGGTCGTGAGCTTGGGCTTTTTGGATTTCAGAAACAGCTTCAACGATACCTGAAAACATCACTTGATCCCTTCAAATAACATGGGGGACCTTTTAGCCCCCCAAGGATTGAAATTCAAGTGATTGCATTGATTTATCTCACTCTTTGAACCCTCTGCGCCCCTGAGACTTTTTGGGTGGGCGGGGGCTGTATGAGTTTTCGCACATACACTCGTGCCCCTGGCAGAATCTTCGTGGCGGTCTGCTCGATTATACGTGCTTGTGAGAACGTGTTTCCAACGATTTCCACCTGGGCCACTGCAATCGGCTCGGCCGTTGCCCGCATGGAGCCCATGAGCGTTGAATCACAGACGGGACCAGCCCAGTCATACCAAACGTTATAGATTTCGAGGATATCTCCGTTTTTTAGGCCTGCATCAGAAGAGTTCCCAGCATTAATCAAAATTGCTTTATCGCAGTTCTTAAGAACCATGGCATACCAAGGTTCTGCTTCATCGAATTGAGACTTCAAATCAGAAATTCCGTTTTGCATGGCTTTTGAAACGACTTCCGCCAAGTCTGACTGATAGTAATAACGAGGCCCAAGGCCGATCGAGCCCAGATTGAATCCTGCCCGAATATTCATTTCAAACTGATTCGCGCGAGCCGTGGTCGCCGCGATATTATGGCCAGGGATCAAAGGGTCATCAGCTTTTAATGACATCGTCAGACGGGCTTTCTTTATATCAAAAGAGGATGATAGTCCCCCAAAGTCAGGCAGAGAAATTGAAAGACCCCCACCGCTAATCAACTGAAAGTTCACAATTTCGCCATTGATCATGGCTTGAGGCATGTGGATCATACAAGCCGCATTTTGAGACATCACAAAAGGTGCGTAACCATCAACGTCCTCACACTGACTGAACGCTCTTCGTTCAGCCTCAGTCATTTGGCTGGGGTCAAGTGGCATTCCCGAGCGCATGGTTGACGTTGAGAACGATTGAGTCTTGCGGAGAACATCATACATCTGAGCGTTGGCTGCAAACTTAAAGTCAAATCTGCCACCATTCGGTAGCGGCATTGCCGGAGCATCAATCATCCCCATTTGAACACGGCGACGAAGCTCCCGCTTTTCGGCGGCTTCTTCACAGCCTTCGTTACCCATCATGAGCAAGGCTAGACCACACAAAAGTAAAGATCGGATCAGCTTATTGTTCATAACCTACTCCTCTGCTTTAGGACTCGACTCGTTGTTCGTCCTGCTTCTTTTTCGGTGGTTCTGGATCTGAGTATAGTCTAGTTTTCTGAATCGCGACGAAGGTCGAGGGAAGTTTGCGATATCTCTGCAGGAAGCTCATTTGAGTCTCTGTTCGACACAATCTAACTGCTTGAAAGCAGCGAAATAATTTTTCAGGAGCAGTTTCAAAATTTTTTGGGTCTGACAAAAAGTTGATCTCTCTCGAGAAAATTCATTCTTAAAGGAAACTTAGTGTTTAAAAACTCAAGAAATACCGAAAACTTTATGAGCAAAGGCGGGTTCACCTATTTATGTCTGACAAAAAGATCTTTCTTCTTCCTGGGAAACTCGATTGCGCTGGCGAAGAAACGCTCATTACCACTTTACTGGGATCATGCGTGGCTGTGGCTCTCCATGACCCCCTGACTAAAATTGGAGGCCTGAATCATTACTCGCTCCCTGAAGTGATCAATGGCGAAACACCAAGCCCACGCTATGGAATTATCGCGATTCCTAAACTGATTGAAGAAATGGAAAAGCGGGGTGCTGACCGCTTTCAGTTGCAAGCAAAGATCTTTGGTGGCGCGAATGTGCTGACGAACAATTCGATTGGTGAGTCCATCGGAAAACGAAATATTGAGATTGCACAGAAAATGCTCAAAGAAGCGGGAATTCCAGTCATCAGAAAAGACCTCGGCGGCGAACGCGGCCGAAAAATCGTCTTTAATACTTCCACCTTCGAAGTTCTTGTCTCTTATAACGGTGATGATTCCAAAGCCAAAAAAGCGGCCGGCTAAGGCCCAGCTTATTTGGTCTCGAAAGTGATTTTTCCTTCTTTCAAATCAATTTTCAAATGATCCCCGGCTTTTATTTTTCCCGCGATCATATCTTTGGCAATCGGGTTCATGAGCTCTGACTGGATCACCCGCTTGAGAGGACGAGCACCATAGACAGGATCAAATCCCCGAGCCGCCAAGAATGTGAGCGCTTCTTCAGAAAGCTCAAAGCCAATCTTCTTGGCTTTGAGTCTTTCGAGCAGAGCATTCACCTGAACTTTCACGATGCCACCAATTTGAGTTTTGCTCAATCGATGGAAGATCACTGTCTCATCCACACGATTCAAGAATTCCGGACGGAAATGCTGCTTCAAAGCTTCTTTGATAGCGGTTTCCCTTTGCAGTTCAGTCATGGCTGTGTCCATGATCGCCGACGAACCCAAGTTGGAGGTCATAATAATCACTGTATTTTTAAAGTCCACAGTGCGCCCTTGGCCATCGGTCAGTCGTCCGTCATCAAAGACCTGGAGAAGAACGTTAAAGACATCGCTGTGCGCTTTCTCTACTTCGTCCAACAGCACCACCGAGTAAGGCTTGCGGCGGACTGATTCCGTGAGCTGCCCCCCCTCTTCAAAACCCACATAGCCCGGAGGTGCACCAATCAAACGAGACACAGAATGCTTTTCCATGTACTCGCTCATATCGATGCGGACGACAGATTGTTCATCATCAAAAAGAAATTCAGCAAGAGCTTTCACTGTTTCAGTTTTTCCGACACCTGTTGGCCCCAGAAAGAGAAAGGTTCCAATGGGACGATTGGGATCTGAGATTTCAGCTCTGGCTCTGCGGATGGCATCAGCCACAACAGTGAGAGCATGATCTTGACCGATCACGCGCTCGCTGAGCTTGGATTCCATTTGTAAAAGTTTATGAGATTCTGACTGCAGCATTTTTGAAACTGGAATTCCTGTCCAGCGAGCCACCACTTCGGCAATGTCTTCAGGCCCCACTTCTTCTTTGAGCATTCTTTTTTCATTGGCTGTTGGCCCCTGAGCTTTTGCCAAAAGGTCTGAGAGTTGTTTTTCCGTTTGCGGAAGCTTTCCGTACTTGAGCTCTGCAGCCCGACCGAGATCCCCAGATCGTTCAGCTTTGGCCATTTCATTTTTTAAGAGCTCAATCTGCTCTTTGAGGGCTTTGATCTTGTCAATTCCACCGCGCTCGAACTCCCATTGCTCACGGAGCTGTTGGTTCTTGGCCGAGAGATCAGTGATTTCTTTTTCTATTTGGACAAGACGCTCCTTGGAAGCCACGTCCTTTTCTTTTTTCATGGCTTCTTTTTCAACTCGAAGCTGCATGAGCTTTCGTTCGAGCTCATCGATCTCTTCAGGCACTGATTTGATCTCGATGCTCATCTTGCTGGCCGCCTCGTCGATCAAATCAATGGCCTTGTCAGGCAGAAAACGCGAAGTGATATAGCGATGAGAAAGCTTCACTGCCGAAATCAAAGCACTATCGGTGATTCGAACCCCGTGATGAACTTCGTATTTTTCCTTAAGACCACGCAGGATAGTAATTGCGTCTTCAACACTGGGCTCGTCCACGAGGACTGTCTGAAAACGGCGCTCTAAGGCCGCATCTTTTTCGATATATTTTCGGTATTCATCCAAAGTCGTGGCCCCAATACAGCGAAGCTCTCCCCGCGCGAGGGCTGGCTTGAGGAGCTGACCTGCATCCATAGCCCCATCTGTTTTTCCAGCACCGACCAAAGTGTGCATTTCATCGATAAAGAGAATAATCTGACCCTCACTGGAAGTGACTTCTTTGATCACAGCTTTGAGGCGATCTTCAAACTCGCCTCTATATTTAGCTCCGGCAACCAGTGCTCCCAAATCCAAAGCCATGAGTTTTTTCCCAATCAGATTTTCTGGCACGTCTTGTTTCAAAATGCGAAGGGCCAGGCCTTCGGCGATCGCTGTCTTGCCAACACCTGGCTCACCAATGAGAACAGGATTATTCTTGGTTCGGCGCGAAAGCACTTGGATCACTCGGCGAATTTCTTCATCTCGACCAACCACGGGATCCAGTTTTCCTTCGGCGGCGAGAGCTGTGAGATCACGGGCGTACTTAGTAAGAACTTCGTATTTGTTCTCGGGGTCATCATCAGTGACTTTCTGACTTCCGCGAACGTCTTGTAAGGTTTTTCTAAAGGAATCTGCATCAACTTTAGATTTTTTAAAAAAGGAGTTGAGCTCACCATCATTGAGTAAGAGAGCCGACAGAAAGAAATGTTCTGTTGAAATGTAAGCATCCCCCATTTGAAGGGCCTGCTGTTCTGCGCCTTGGAATAGTTTAATCAGGCGAGGACTGGCCTGTGGTTTCTGGGGCGCTCCTGTCACTCGGGGAAGCTTTTGGAGTGCTGTTTCAAGGACTGACGAAAAAGTAGACATTTGTACTTGAGACTTCTCAAGAACACGGGGGACCACACCGGCTTGCTGATCGACTAAAGACTTTATTAAGTGCTCAGGCTCCACTGATGGGTTGGACATTCTTTCGGCCAGCTGGGCTGCGGCCTGCATGGCTTCTTGGCTTTTGCGTGTCATCTTTTCCATGTCACTCATAAATCAGCTCCTTTGACTTCTTAATGATGGGTCTATATTTATGTTTGTCAATGCAGCCCCCTAAAAAGGCCAAGACTCCAAAACGTCTCTCAACTTCAATTAAAATGGACCCCATCCATCCCAGTGACTATTTTCGTTACTCGATGCCGACAGCTTGTGAGGATTGCACTCATTTCAATTCTCAAACCATCCGGTGCACTCTGGGTTATGACTGCCAATGGCACCTGAGGGCCTATCAAGAGAAATGCTACGAATTGACGGGACGAATGGCTCTCTGTCGGTTTCTTGAAGTCGATTAACGTCAGAAAACAAACTCGACGAAGCTCGAGAATTCCTCTGAAAATCATTCTTTTTCCCTCTGTAAGTCGAGGATTTTGAAGTTTGTTAACTCCACCTTAAGTCCAATTCGATTCATGAATATCAATTTCCGGTCAAGAGTCCTGTCAACTTTGATACAAGCCTGACGATCAGTCTTGCGTCACGAGAATTGATCTTGTGATCGCAACAGAAGGTTGAAGGAACAACCGGGGAAGAAATCCCCAAATTTCGAAAGGAGGATTCACGGACGAAAATTCAAGCCGTAGCGAGGAGACAGGCTCCCTCAAATCGTGGTTGACGATTTTCAACCAGGCTCGGATGCCGATCTCGGACAAGCCATAGGGGCAAGTTCGAAAAACGAAAAAACACGGAGGTATGAAATGAAGAACAAAATTAAAAGCAAACTTTAACGGAGGATGCACAAATGGGAATGAGAGTAACAACAAATATTTCAGCTATCAATGCTCAGAGAAATCTCGTTGGTAGTCAGAGACAAATCAATAAATCAATGTCTCAGTTGGCGAGTGGTTCACGAATCAATATCGCTGCTGACGACGCTGCTGGATTGGCGATTTCAGAAAGATTGAAAGCCGGAATCCGATCAGCAAGACAAGCTAACCGAAACGCGAACGATGGTATCTCGATGGTTCAGACTGCGGAAGGCGGCTTGAACGAAATCGGAAACATCATCACGCGCATGAGAGAGTTAGGTATCCAAGCTTCTTCTGACACTGTTGGTGAAACTGAAAGAAGCTTTATCAATGAAGAGATCTTACAACTGAAAGAGGAAGTTCAGCGTATCGCTTCAGTGACAACTTGGGGAACTACAAAACTCTTGGATGGATCAACTCCACAATTCGATTTCCAGGTTGGCATCTACAACAATCCAGAAGAAGACAGAATCACTTTTGATGCCGCGAGGAACAATGCTTCGCTGGATAGTCTCGGACTTGCAGGCTTGGATTACACAAGTAAGGAGGGTGCTCAATCAGCTCTTTCAATGCTCGATGACGCTCAGACAAATGTGAACGGCATGCGCGCTAACTTGGGAGCTCTTCAGAACCGATTGACTTCGACTGTTGATAACTTGGGCATCATGGAAGAGAATATGTCAGCATCTAACTCTCGAATCCGCGATACAGATGTGGCTCAGGCGTCTTCTGAAATGACTCGAAACAACATCTTGCTCCAGGCAGGAACTTCAACGCTGGCTCAAGCCAACTCAGTGAATCAATTAGCACTCAAGCTGATTGGTTAACCTGAACACGATTTGATCATTCGTCTTCAAAAACCCCGAGGCTTCCCCTCGGGGTTTTTCTTTTTGTGACCAAAGTTTTTGCAGCCCCGACGAAGGTCGATTGCAATTAACACATAAGTGTCGATTTTTTTACCAATAATTTCAATAAGTTATCTAAAGTCTTAGGACTTTAGTCCGATAAGTTTAAAGACGGAGGTGTGCGATGAAAGCCATCCAATTATTAGTCATCGGTGCTCTTGCTGCTTCATTAGCTGCTTGTTCACCACAGATGGAAGCTGGAAATTCCTCCAGCGGAAACGGTACATTTGAAACACCAAACCCGACCAACCCCCCCCAGCCAGGCTGGGAAAAAGTCGAGTTCAACGGCGTTGCCAATGGTGGCACTAATCGAGGATCTTTGGTTATCTATATAGATAGAGCCAATCAAGCCCTCATTTTGGTCACACCGGTTCCTGTATTGATGCCAATCCTAGCGCCTATTGAGTTTCCAGATATGCCTGGCGCCAAAATTTTCTCTTTCACAAATCCTGATGGATCTCAATCCCTCGCGGCATCAATCCCCCTCGAGTATGTCGTGCGTGGAGGACGGTTTGGAGCCGGCCAAAGACTCCCCAACGGAGACCCCCTGCCCTATGTTCCCGCAGGCGAGCTCCCTGGATTCTCTGTGCAATTTCCTGCGAAACCAGACTACAGAATCCATCTTTATGTTGGGGTGAACGTTGCTGCGGTGTTTACCGAACTCCCCAACGTTGGAATTCCACCTGAGCTCTGTATGTTTGGGTGCCTGTGGCCTGTGACGAATCAGGCTCGCACGAAAACAGTGGGCGCCATCGGGGTGGTCCTCGAGAAAAACGGATTCCCAGGCGGTGTCTATCTCGCGACGCAATTGCCACCCGAGTTAGCACGTATCATCGATGAACTGATTCGCTGGTAATCCTTTACTCACCCCCGAATTGTCTGTAGGCTTGTGAGGTCTATAACACCATTCGGGGGTTTGTTTTATGGCGAAAAAGAAAGCAAAAAAGCCTGCTAAGAAGGCAGCAAAAAAATCAGTAAAAAAACCTGTTAAAAAAACAACAGCGAAGAAGGCAGTCAAGAAGCCTGCTAAGAAAGCTGTTAAAAAAACAGCTCCAAAAAAGGCCGCAAAGAAAGCGACTGCGAAGAAAGCCGCTCCAAAAAAGGCCGCGAAGAAATCGACTGCAAAATCAGCTGTTAAGAAAGTGGCTGCAGCTGCTGCCATTGCACCAGCTGTTGTTGATCACGAACCGTTGATGGACGAACTCGATGAGTTTGGTGATGACATGGGCGCCGTCGAAGAAATGGATGCCGAAGAAGAGTCTGCTCAGTCAGAAAATGATGGCTGGGAAGATTCAGACGATCAAGAAGACACGCCATTTGAAAAATTGGATGATGACGAAGATGACGCCGAAGAGGAAGAAGGCGGAGACGACGAAGGTTACTTCTAAACTTGCGTCAAAAATGAGTTTTCCAAAAAGGCTGCTTTCGAGCAGCCTTTTTTATTTAAAACTGACTCAGAATCCTGTCCCTTCAGCAGAACGCCGCCCTCTAACTACCTAACTCTCTAGAGAAAAAAGGGAAATCGGACGGAATTTCTGTTTCTTGTTTTGCAAGAAACAGAAATCACCAACGAACACGCAGATTTCATAAGGAAATGTTGGATCCATTGAGGCGGTCGCAGTGACCAGGGACAGGATTTTGAGACAGTTTGTTTTTTATTTGAAGTTCTGTTGGCCCCCTCAAAAGAAAACGGCGCTTATTGAATTATTCAACAAGCGCCGCCAAGAAAGAGCAACAGAGAATTACTTCATGGGTCGAGTATGAACTGCGAATTTTTCGAATTCGCCATATTCGTGAAGTTTATTGTAAAGAGTCTTGATTGTGATTCCAAGAGCTTGAGCTGCTTGAGTTTTGTTTCCATCAAAGTGGATGAGTGCTTTCAAGATATATCTCTTCTCGAGCTCACCCAAAGTGATCGTTGGATCATACTCAGCTGTGTCATCCTTCACTTCTGGAGTCTTAATATTCTCAGGGATGTCTGAAAGCATGATCGTGTGACCTTCACACAAAATCTGAAGGCGCTCACACACGTTTTGCAGCTCTCGGATATTACCTGGCCAATCGTAGTTCGTCATGGCTGTCATCGCCTCAGTGTCCATCTGACGACCACGATTGAGGTAAGTGTGATTACCTTGAGACAGGAAGTGCGTGATCAATGCAGGAATGTCTTCTTTTCTTCGTCGAAGAGGTGGCACCTGAGCAACAATCGTGTTGATACGATAGTAGAGGTCTTCCCTAAAGCTTCCAATTTGAACTTCTTTTTCGAGATCCCGGTTCGTTGCGCAGATCAGTCGGATATCGACTTGAATGGGGTCTTTACCACCGACTCTGTAGATTTCACCTTCTTGAATGAAACGCAAAAGTTTGGCTTGAATTGCTTGAGAAAGTTCACCAATTTCATCGAGGAAGAGAGTCCCGCCATTAGCCGCCTCAGCAAGACCGATTTTTTTCTGATAAGCGCCTGTGAATGAACCTTTTTCGTGACCAAAAAGCTCGCTCTCTAACAGCGTCTCACGAAGAGCTCCACAGTTAATGGCGACAAACGGTTTGTTACGGCGATTGCTTCTTTCGTGAACAGCGTGAGCAATGAGCTCTTTGCCAGTTCCTGATTCTCCGAGGATCAAGATATTTGCAGTTGAAGCTGCGACTCGATCGATCATTTTCATGAGTTG
>JBKCXY010000247.1:0-2136 GCA_046315835.1 Pseudobdellovibrionaceae bacterium
GTGAAGAAGTTTGGGCCCGAGTTGCTGTGACAACAGTCCTCGGATCTCATGGATCTCTTGAACTCGCTGGAGTTCTTTTGTTTCTGGAGACTCCCAGAACGTCAAGACAAGTGACAGCACTGCCAAACCGAAGCAGGCAAGAGCTGACCCCATGACGATCCATTTGTTGCGGATTGACCTCATCTTTTAATTAGAAGGGAAAAATTCGTGGGATTCAAGGGCCTAGAGCTAGTTTTAGACATGAGACAAGGTCGGGAAATTCCTTGATTCTGTCTAGGCTTCCGCATTAGAAGCAGGAAGGCATTTGGTCGAGGGTATCCATGAAGACAAAAGATAAAATTATTGCCGTCTCTATTGAGCTGTTTAACCGCAGCGGGGTTGTGGCGATTACTACCAACCATATTGCTAAAGAAATGGATATTAGTCCGGGGAATCTGTACTTCCACTTTGCCAATAAAGAGGAAATTATCCGCCAGATTTTCCGCCAAATGCAGAAAGAAACTTACCAGCTTTGGCTGAGCAAAAAAAATGGGAAGCTCTTGCCACCTCTCGAAGTGATTGAAATGAACTTCGAACTTTTTTGGAAGTATCGATTTTTTCATCGAGAAATGTATTATCTTCGTCGGAAAGACCCGCTTCTTTCCAAAATGTGGAAAGTCCATATCAACAAAGTCTTGAAGCTGATGACCGTGATCTACAAACGCTGGATTAAGGCAGGCTGGATGCGACCCATTCAGAGCCAAGATGAAATTCATTTTTTAGTGAATATCCTTCTTGCGACAGCTTCCACGTTTCTTCAGTTTTTCGAGAGCGCCGATCGAATTCCTCCGCGAAAACATGTGGAGAATGGCAAAAAGTATGTGGCGAGATTCCTCGAGCACTACACCACAGGAGAGATGAAAGATAAATTTGCTCATTACATTCAGTCTGAACCCTTGGGGTAATGCGCCATATAATCAGGCCTCCCCTGCATTGACGCTCATCAACAGAACGAGTTTAGTAAGGGTGTATCAACATAAACCCATTCGAAGGAGACAGCGATGGAAGGGCAACTTCTTGAGTTAGTGCATTTTGTAACGAGATGGTTACACGTGTTTTTCGGGATCATTTGGATCGGTCACCTTTACTATTTCAATTTCACTCAAGGCGCTTTCATGGCAGAAGCCGATGCGGGCACCAAATCAGGTGTTCTGACAAAACTTTTGCCTCGAGCCCTGTGGTGGTTTCGATGGGGAGCCATGTGGACCATGCTGACAGGTGTGGCGATGCTCGGCTTTTTTGGAAAGCAGTATTACAGTGCTGAGTTCGGATGGAATGCGACAGGAATCATGATTTTGGTGGGCTCACTCTTGGGTCTTACAATGTGGGCCAATGTTTGGTTCATCATCTGGCCCAACCAAAAAGTGGTGATCGCCAGTGCCACTCAAGTGGCTAACGGTGGAGCGGCTCTTCCAGAGGCCGCGGCCTCTGGAGCAAAAGCATTGCTCGCTTCAAGAACGAACACATTGTTTTCGATCCCAATGTTGTTCTTCATGCTTTCAGCGCGGCACTTGGGCACGGTCAGTGTGACTCCTGAGAGCAATGTGAATTTGTTCTGGGGCCTCATCCTGATCACTTGGTTGGCGATTGAGGCCAACGCGATCAAAGGTAAACTAGGTCCTATCACAACAATCAAAGGTGTGATCACCGGAGGCTTTGTTCTGACTGCATGGATTTACGCCGTCATGTCATTCACTCTGTAATTTTATTGTTAGGACTTGCGCTGGTTTCTTGTACAAAGAAGCCAGCTGCAGACCTGACGCAACTCACGCCCGAGCAACTGATTGAGCGCGGGCGTGCGGTGTATGGAACCAATTGCATTGCTTGTCATAGCTCTGATCCCAAACAAGATGGGACTGTGGGGCCTGCGATCTGGGGCTCTAATGCCGAACTCTTGAAATATAAACTCGTGATTGGCGGCTACCCAGCAGGCTATCAGGCCAAGCGCCCCAATCAAGTCATGCCGAAATTCCCCCAACTTGAAAGGGAAATTCCGGCTCTTGAAGCTTATCTGAATAAGTAATTATTTAAAACTGACTCAAAATCCTGTCCCTTCAGCAGAACGCCGTCCTCTAACTACCTAACTCTATAGAGAAA
>JBKCXY010000248.1:0-2103 GCA_046315835.1 Pseudobdellovibrionaceae bacterium
GGCTTACACCCAAAAGGTCTTTGTTAAAGCCGCTCATTTTTTTAATAATGTCTGGTGGAACTGTGATGATGTGACAGCCAGCTTGCTCGGCTTGAACGATATTGTAAACTTCGCGAGTCGATGCCCATAAAAGCTCCAGGCTGGGATCCGTGGCTCTGCAGATTTCACTCGCAGCAATCATGGTTGGCATGGGATCGCGACCTGTATCAGCAATACGACCAGCAAACACACTGACGATGGAAGGAGCGCCCCCCTTGAGGGCGGCCACCGTCTTGAGAACTTGATCCATGGTGAGGATGGCTGTGACGTTCAGTTTGACACCTGCATGAGAGAGTTCATGAATCAAATCGTATGTGACTTTTCCTTCTGAGTTCAGAACGGGAATCTTTACATAAACGTTGGGACCCCAAGTTTTGATATCGAGACCCTGTCTTTTCATTTCTGAAAGATCATCAGAGAAAACTTCGAAGGAAATAGGTTTTGCCTGAATGGATTTTAAAATATCCAAACAAAAACTACGGTAATCTGAGATCCCTGCTTTTTTCATGAGGCTTGGATTTGTCGTGAGCCCTGTGATCGCAGGATTGGCGTTCATTTCAAGCATCGAAGCTTTGTCAGCTCCGTCAGAGTAAATTTTGACCTTGTTCTGAAATTGAAAATCAGAAAGCATTTTTGCTCCTTCGTTAAGCTTTAAATATTAGACTTAAATTATGACTGTGTGACTAGATTTCGCAGAGCTCGACACGCCAAGTCTGTATCTGTCAGAACAAAGACATGAAGGCCTGGAGCTCCGGCAGCTTTGAGGCCTTCGACAAGCTTTAAGAACACTTCGAGGGCCTGTTCGGACTGGGTTTCCTCGGTGGGTAACTTCGCATAGACCTTATCTGGGATCGGGATTTGAAATCGATTTCGCATCCTGTCAGCTTGTTCTTGAGACGACAGAATTCTGGCTCCGGGAAGAATGGGGACCGAGCAGTTCATGGCCGATATTTCTTCCAAGAACCTGGAATAAGAATCCACGTCATAGATCATCTGAGTGATGGCATACTCAGCCCCGGCGCGAACTTTGGCTGCGAAATGTTCTTTGCGAGCCATGGGGTTTGGCTCATCAGGATAGGCCGCAGCCCCAATACAAAAATCAGTGTTCATCGCAGTGGAGGTTTTGAAATTGGGCCGCTCAAGAAACTGCCCCTGATTGAGCTTTCTGATTTGCTCGATCAATTGATAAGCATAGCTGTAAGAACCTTCAAGCGGTTTCCAGTCTGGCAAATCTCGCGGAGGATCGCCCCGCAAAGCGAGAATATTTCGGATGCCCACATAGTGGTGGTCCATGAGCTGATTTTCCACATCTTGGGGCGTGAGGTCTCGGCAAGTGAAGTGTGCAATCGCAGGTCTTTTAAAGTGATCCTTAATAGATTGGGCAATGGGTAGAGAGCCCCCACGGAGTGAGCCACCAGCGCCTTTGGTGACAGAGATGAACTGAGCCCCAGCTGTGATCAGGCCTTGAAGTTCTTCGAAGACTTTATTCTGAGGAGTGCCGTTTCTTGGGGGAATCACTTCAGCTGAAATGGTGAAAGATTCTTCTTTCAAGATATCAATCAACTTGCGGTCAGGTTTAAAGAACTCTGTCATTGTGTTGTATCCTGTGACGGCAACGACTTTTTCATTTGGATGTAAGCTATGGCACCCAGCAGGCTCAAGCAAAAGAGCACAGCTTGAAAGGCCGTGATTGTGGCTGAGCCCACGTCAGTGGTTTTGCCATAAGCGGTGTTAAACAAGAAATAGAAAGCAGCTTGGCCGACACCCACTCCGCCCGGAGAAATCGGAATGGCCGTGGCCATAAAGCCTACAGGTACTGCAAAGAAATAAATCGCCAGTGGGATCTGACCTTCGTAGACAAGGGAACCCACATAGACAAAAAATACCACAGCAAATGACTGGGCAATCAGTGTGAGGAAAAACCCTTTGATGAACGCGGGCTTATGATCCCGGTAGCTTGCGATTTCAGTGTAGGTCTTAAGAAGTTTTTCTGATTTGAGCCAGTGGCCTAAAACTTTTTGCAAAATTTGAGTCTCAAAGAGCCGCCGAGAGAAGACAAAAGCC
>JBKCXY010000249.1:0-2622 GCA_046315835.1 Pseudobdellovibrionaceae bacterium
GCTTGAACCAATTCATCGCGGTTGATGGCGTGAACCAAAGCACGGCGAACATTCACGTCTGCCAGTGCTGGGTGCTCCAAAGGTAGCAATAATCAAATGGCGAAAATTCATTCTTTTCTCCTGGTTAAGGTTTAAAAAACCCGAACCGGATAAAAGTACAAAATAGGCGCCTTTTCAAGGCCTTACAGAGGTTACTGCACCGCATTTATCAGTCAGCCAGGAGTGATGTTTTGAATCTTCAGTCTTGGGCCCGTGGTTGAAATTCCATTGGCAGTTAAGAATTTAAGTCCTGATTCTACGACCTTATCTCCAATCGAGTACTGGGATCCATAGTTATCGATGTAGTAAACCAGCTTAAAATTCAGCCACGAATCCGTCGTCTCTGTGATCAGAACTAAAGGCTCTGGCCAAGTTCTGACTTCGGGGACGTCTTTGATGGATTCAATGAGGACTTTCTTAGCGAGGTCTGAATTGACTTGATAGTCCAAGCGAAAGCTCTGTGATCTCAGAATCGGCTGATCTGTGATTGAAAAATTTGAGATCTGAGAGCCAGCAAGGACTCGGTTAGGGATATTGATGATCTCATCGGTCCACCCAATCAAAGTGGTGGCACGCCAGGAGATTTCTTTCACTTGCCCTGTGATTCGCTGAGCACCGATTTGAATTTCAAGCCAATCGCCAATGTCGAACACCTTATCAATTTGAAGGGCGATCCCCGCAAAAAGATTTCCCAGGGTGTCTTGAAGGGCAAGTCCGAGAATCAATGAAAAAGCAGCTGAAGTGGCCAGAAGTGGAGTGACTTGAACATTAAAAACATGATTGGCCGTCCAAAAGAGGAAAACGACCGAGAGGATCAGTGAGAAAATGTTGACGATCAGGACGGGGACGCCATGTTTCATGGAGCCTAAGAAAAGGTACTGAAGAATAATAATACGACTCGATTTGATAAAAACAATCAATCCCCAGAGATAGGCTAAAAAGGCGATATAAGAAGTTGAGCGAGTCAGCAAAGAGGGTGATTCGGATTGTTGAAGAAGGATGTAAATGGAGAAGAAAACAGCCAGAGCGAGGAAATGACTGAATAAATTTTTGTACTGAGCCCGTAAACTTTTATGGCGCTCTTCAGTCGCTTCCCTTAAGAATATTTTATAGAAAGCCCAAGCTAAAAGAACAAGTGACGACAGCAAAAGAAAGGGTTCAAGCTCCAAAAGTGCATAAAGATTTTTGGTGTTGATGATTTTATCGCCCATTCATAGACCTGCACATTCTTTGATAAGTTTTTACAAGAGCCTCAATGAGATCTTCACGTTCTTTTTCATCAACGATATAGAGGCCCACCGCGGCTTCGGGTTGTGAAACAGTTCGGAAGGCTTTGATGATCTCAGGTGCATAGAAGTGCTGAGTCTGTGGGTCGTAAGAGAAGAACTGATCTTTAAAGGGGTAGTTAGAGTCATAAACTCGGAATTCGTAATGCCCTCGATGAGTGAGAGTCATATCCTTAATCATCACCACATGTTGAACAGTGCGTTTGGGGCGTAAATTCACCAAAGTGATTTTGTTTTGTTCTAGATTAGCTTTCAGCCTCAGAAAGCTCTTTTGATTTTGAGAGCGTGAGCGTTCCCGGTCACCACGGATCATGCCAATGTTTTGAATCCGGTGAAATCGAAGGTTTTGGTAGGCCTCAATGTCATTCTTGAAATTTCGTGTGAAGTCCTCAGAGGTAAATCCTTTTTGATAGGAAGAAAAAGCTTCGCGGCCCCAGGGGATCCATTGGTATTGTCGATGCACAGAAAATCGAGTTCTACCTTCCTCATCGAGCCAAGGAATATACTTGCGAAACTGATTGAGGGAAGACTCGATCAGTGCAGGCGTGGCTTTGAGCTCAGTTCTTCCCAGGTATGTGATCAGGCGTTGAGATCTGGAAAGGGACCAGCAGCCCGCGAGATCATAAAGCCCCACCGAGAAAGACCAATTCTGAACGGGGATATGCCATTCTTTAGAAGTCCGGGGTTGTTGTTGGAAAGACTTGAGAAAACTTTCTTGGCTCAAGTCTGAGCAATCAAGGTTCGAGACCACGCTGTCGGAAATGATGTCACCGGCGCTGAGGGAGATCGGCAAACAGAAGGTCAGACAATACAAAGCTAAGATAATAAATGCTGGCATTCACATCTTCCTGGGGAAATTCGTCCCCGTCATCAAATCGAAAGTTTTTAAAAGCCACACTTGATTTTAAATTGATCGAATACATGGTGTTTCCCGGAGGGGGAGTTCCAATGGGAGTGATGTACGTTTGAATCTTCCCTTGAGTGTGAGTGAGGCCTACGGTTGACTTTCTGAGAGTCACTGCCCCCATGGCCATATCTTCAATCGCCATTTTCAGAGCTTCAATCTTCATTTCTTGAAAGTTTTTGAAATCATCTTTGAAAGTGGGATCTTGAAAAATTCCGATGAGAGATTCGCCTTTAGCGAGCAATTCTTTTTCAACAAAACTGGGTTCAGAGTGAAAAATTTCAGCGAGCTCTTTTGCAGATGCATATACATCGATCAGCTTTGGCTTTTTTGAGGTCTTACCCCTACTTGATAAATATGCGGGGAAACGCGCAACTTGAGGAGTCCTAATCC
>JBKCXY010000250.1:0-1389 GCA_046315835.1 Pseudobdellovibrionaceae bacterium
TTCAGTGGTGAGCTTCCATTTTTGTAGGAGTTGAGACTCAGACCAGCCCAGTTAAGCATTCCCACAAGATCTGCCACCGCCGCCGGGGCCATGTACACGCGGTAAGAACCCCGCGGAATGGACTGTGTGGGTTTTTTTAAAAGTTCAATCCAGTGGACTGACGCTTGAATATTTTCAGCCAAAGCTTTTGAGTCCCACTCCGTGCCAGCATAGGTGCCTTTGGCCGCTTTATTCTCGCCGTTCGCATTTTTTGTGTAGAGCGAATAATCAAAAAAGAAAGACTCTGTGCTAAACCAGTGGTTTTGGCCCAAATGATTGAGGCTCGCTCGCACGGTCATTCCCATTGCCAAAAATCCAGCAAGGTCCACGTGTTTCGAAGCTTCACAAATTTCCTCAATGGCCTGATTGACTGGTGGAAGTTTGCCCTTGTGCTCTTGTTGGCTTTGACCTGCATTTTTCATCGGAGACACGAAATCATCTTGCGGTAGAACTTGCACTTCTTCTCGGGCGCGTTCCAGAAGACTCAAAGATTGAGCCAGGTCAATGTCATAGATTCCTGCAAGAGTCAGATCAAAAACCACTTTTCGGGACTGACTTTGAAAAGTCAAAGTCATCACTTTTTGCTCGACGAAAGTGCTTTGACGAACTCGGCTTTGATTGAAACGTACATAATCTGTCTGTTCTGCAGACAGAAAAAGACCAAGTTCTTCGCCTGACTTGAGTTCGGCAAAAAGTTTTTTTCCCAGGGTTAGGAAAAGCTCTCTCAATGGCCACCTCCGAAAATTTCAATTTGTGAAAACAGACAATGGGGAGAGGAATGACCCACACGAATAACCTGGCTCGGTTCACCTTTGCCACAGTAAGGGGATCCGTACATTTCAACGTCTTCGGCATTCCCCACAGCTTTCAAGCTATTCCAGAACGGGACGGTGATGCCACGGTAGTTCGGGTTTTTGACCACGGCTGTGAGTTTTCCATTCTCAATCAGCTGAGCGTACTCTGCCCCAAATTGAAATTTATTGCGGTAGTCATCAATGGACCACGACTGATTGCTCTGGACGTAAATGCCCTTTTCCGTCTGTGCAATCATCTCTGCAAGGGAGCTGGTCCCGGGTTCGAGATTAATATTGGCCATGCGGTCGATGGGAGCTCGGTTCCAAGAGGCCGAGCGGAAGTTCGCGACTCCGGGGATGCCAGAGCGCTTTTGGCTTTCCAAAGAGCCTAAGCCGCGAACCAGAAGTCCGTCTTTGATGAGATATTCTCGTGTTGCGGGATTTCCGCAATCATCAAAGGCGTAAGAAGCAAACTCACCGGGAACCGCAGGATCAAAGGTCACATTCATGAGTTTTGATCCGTACTGTAGTTTTCCAAAATCAGACGGTTTTACAA
>JBKCXY010000251.1:0-35898 GCA_046315835.1 Pseudobdellovibrionaceae bacterium
TCGCTCAGAGCTAACAGCCGGACGAATTCCAAAAGATTGCCAGAAACTATCTTGCCCAATTTTTAGAAATGATAATCTCACCCACATTAAAGAAAAAATGTACGGTCGCTTTCATGAATCTAATCCGGATGGCCACAAGCAATTGGAGAGAATGAGAGCAAGCTTAATGGCATCATCAATTCATTTCAACACGACCACAAACGAGTTCCATGTCAAGATCTCAGCAGCCGATGATGGCATTGCAGGCGATCTCTACTTGGCATTTGAAAGCTCTGAAGGTCATCCGATTTTTATGCTTGAATATGACTACTATGGCGTGCCCTTTGATCGATTTATTGGAACTCGTGAGAAAGAGTATGTTGTAAAACTAGAGCTTAGCCGATTGAAAAAGTTTAGCTCTGAAAGCCGAATAAAATTTGTATCTGCTTTGTTTGATCTGAATTCAAATTGCCTAGTCAAAGAAAATTGTTTGTGGAGCAAAGAGATTTTGGTGTAAATCGTCTCACCATTTCGTATTACCTCATTTATAGTCCGTCGTTAGCTTTTAGTTTCTCAAGTAAATAATCTGCAACTACTTCATTAGACCACCTTGTCGGATGACCGCCCAAGAGTCCGTCCCGACCGCCCAGTAGCTCTTACCCCCAAAACATCTAGATGCATTTTCAACTGATCTCAAATTCCAAAACTAGAGGAACCTGACCAAAATCGTTAGGAAGTTTGTTTTGAATCAAGTCAAAATGCCGGGCATGAACCGAATAATAGTTTTCGCTGAGGAGCTGTTGCTCACAGTTGTAGCAACCTTTCTTAAAGTCATGGTTTTGAATAGCATTTCGCAGTTCCTTCGTTGCAGAAGATTCAATTATCGTATTGATCGTCTGATTCGGATACTTGCCCAAAACGTGATTTACATTGAAACAACAGGCCCTTACGTTTCCAGCTTGATCAAAATTGAGTGAAATGAACGGCGCATAACAAAGCGGATCCTTTAAGTCGGTGTGGCGTGTTTTGTTGTATGACTCAATATGCTTCTTTTCCAAACTCATGACTCTAACAACCTCTTAACTCTAAGGTACAAGCTCAAAGCATTTACTAAACGGCAACGTTCGAATTTCCTCTAAACCAGCACTCAACATTTCAGTTCTGTACTCACGATAGATCTCTTTTAAAACTGGATCTTCATCCACAAGAATATTCCGATATGATGTTAAGAACTTTTCTTGAAGGACATTAGCTTGGCTGAAATGAAAAAAGATCAGTGGACTTTTGTTCGCATAAAAGACGTTCTTTTTCTTAGATAGCTCTCTTTCATTCAAATTCCAGTTGGACACATTGTAACCCTGATCCTTAATAACAACGACTTCTTCAAACAATACGGGAGCAGCGTTGACCCAAAGTTGATCATCAAAAAAACCACGCCCCAAGTCTCTCCGACAATTCGTCTCTGTTCTTTCATCCCACCAGTCCAAAAATCTTAAAGTTTCGAGGGAGTGCCTCAGTCCGAAGTATCCCATATTGTACAGACCTGTGGACAACTGACCTGCTTCTTCATAAATTTCGGCCCTCGACTTCAAGGATTCTGGTATGACCCTATGGGGCGTCAAAACAATATTTGCCTGCAACAATAAATGCTCCGCCAGCTGGAATGAAGAATAGAAAAATAGATCTGTGTCTAAGTAGAATAGTGTCTCTAACTTGACGTCACTGAAAAGAAACCTAGCAAATTTCGCTTTAAAAATACAAGCAAGTTCAAACGGATTGTACTGCCTATAAAGTTCAATGAGGTTATCAATATCTGTGACTTGCTCGACTCTATAAAAAATGAATTCATTTTTGTCTTCTTCACCAAGGTAATCAGAATCATCATCCAGCAACAGCACATGATGCCGAACATTCTCTCGGTATTTTTTTAGGGACCGACTACTGACACGCAAATGTGCTAAATAATTCTTTGAGATGATTGAATATACATTGAGTTCTGAAGTCACTTTCGGCCTCGCAACATTTGAAACTCAGATAACATAAACTGTCTCACCAAGCCTCCACCATCACTTTTGGCTTCCTGTACATCGGTGTAGAAGTCCAGAATTTCCTGATAAAAATCTGTCTCTCCTGGCTCCATTTTGATCACTGGCTCGATTGAATCAGTCACAAAATAGCCTGCATAAAAGGCACTCACAAGAGCAGGCTGGCCAGACGGTAAGAGAATTTTACGCAAATTTTCGTGATTTATTACTGCAAATGCACTTTCAACAGGCTCGAGCTCTAAACCGCAAATCACCCTAGTAGAACTCTTATAAGCAATACTTTGACCTTCAGTTTGTCTGGCAAAGATATGGATCTCTTGATCCTGCATTTTCTCAACAAAATTAACTATCTCACGATGGGATTTGAGCCATTCTCCACCCTCTTTCAAAAAGATCAGAGCCTCTCTCGTTACTTCAGATGGTGCAGGAATTTCCGTCAGCACTTTTACAGCCCCATAGCCCTGCTTCTTCAAAAAATTCTTCAACTGATCACCTTCTAATCCATGATCCATTGTAGAAAAAATGCTGATCGAATTCTGTGGCACTTGATTTAAAATGAGACTTTCCAAAGTGAGCTTTAAGTTTATTTTGTTTCTCAGTTTGCCAACAATATATCTTACAGAGAAATCTTGAGCCAGTTTCTTGCGCTCTGATTTCCCATGTCTTTCTTTTCGATAGCAAGTTGGGTTGATTTCTGGTCGCAGTTCAGATCTGCTAAGGATCCGACTCAGTTTATGGCATAAATCGAAGGCATTTTTAAAGGAAAAGTCCAGGGCATTTCCTTCACTCAAGTAGGAATACAGACTAAGATTATCCGCAATAATTGTAGGCACTTTATTTCGTGCACAGAATAGGACTTCTCGGTTGGTGAGCCAGTTATCCTGCAATTGTAGCTGAAAACTTTTTCGATTTTTGAGTAACTCCTGACTTAAAGATTTCTCATCAAGTTTGTGAACTTCGGTATCCACATGGTCATTAGACCTCAAGTGTGTTCTAAACCATTGTTCTAGGTAAGGCAGCTCCTTGGTCAAATTCAATAGAATTCTCAATTGGAATTTTTCGATTTTATATTGTCGGAATAGCCAAAAGTTCCATTGAATTTGATCTACAAAATTCTGAAGAAGATCCAAACATTCAATATCTGGATTCTTCAACGCGACAATTAAGACCGGCTTTTCAGAAAACTGATTTTCAGATTGGACGCTTTTTGCAGACTTAAATAACTGCAGTAAAAGAATTCTTTCTATTTCAACTGAAGGGAACTTGCTCAAAATGTACTGCTTTAACCCCTCATGGGGCACGTAGATCCGGAAAGCAATTCTTAATGCAGCTAAAGCCAGACTATAACTTAATTCACAGGGCCCAGACAGATCCTGAGTTTCGTGCAATTCAGCTTCCGACAGCGCGACAAAATTCACTTCTGGGACTTCCTTGCAAAACCAAGCAAAAGAACGTAGCAAATGAATATCTGGCAATCTGAAAACATAAATTTGATCAAATTTGGTTTTCTTTACCAATCGGCACAAGCCCTCAGCTCTGCTCCTATCTCGTTGATACACTGCCTGGCGAAACGGTTCGTCAAAACCTAGTGTTGATTCACGGTCAGTCAGAACATAAAAATCATCTTCGGCCTGGTGATGATGTTTGAAGATGGTCGTAGCCAAAGTGGCTTCATATTGCCCCCGAGGAGAATCCAATTGATCGATTATAAATGCGATTTTCACCGGACTCCTAATTCCAACGAGATTGATTCAACTTTCTATAGAAATTCTCTAGTACTATTTTTGTTTGATCATTCATATGACTAGGCATAACCCTAAGTCTTCGCTGAAAATCCTGATCTTTGATAACCCATAGGGGATGATAGAAATCCCGGAGGTCATTATTAAGAGCAATTATTGGAATGCTCTCAACCCTCTCCTGAGAGAATACCAAGCGGAACAAATGCTCTGTTCGAAGGGTAAAGAAGTGAGACATAATAAAATTGTCAGTCATTTTCTTCTCAAAATTTTGTTGTCTCTTGATAATGCTTGGATACTTGCAAAAGAAATCAAAAAGAAAGTGATTCTCAAAATTCAAGGGCGGGCAGAAAGCGGCACTTCCCTTGCTGGAAAAGCCAAAAACATAAGCTTCAGCTTGCTGATGGGAAGACGATAAAATACTGCAAAGTTGTTTGAAAAAATCTCTTTGAACAGTGTCGCCCTCTATTATGGGGAATAGAAACTCTGCAGATGAATCCCGCTGTGTTTTGAAAAACATTTCGTCATGCCATCCACCAAAATGCAGCAAAACCCTCACATTCAATGTTTGGTATAGCTTTGATAAATGCGCCATCACTTGAACAGATTCTGGATTCTTGAAGTGACTCTGATGCAGATGAACATCAACACTGTCAATCTTCACATTCTGGGAAAAGATACTCTGTAAAGTCCTGTTTAACTCATAAAAATTACCTGAGCTCTTTATTAAAACTGCAAGCCTTCCTTGAAGGTTTTTAACTGACGTATTCTTTTGTGACGCCTTTAGTTCACAATGAAACTGCAACCAACGGCTATTTGCATTAAGAACTGCCTCTGACGGAATTGGCATCGACTGATCGTTAGATGTGAACTTACCTAACAGCATCTCAGCTAATTTTCGAGGATCAGGATCCACTGTACAGAGACCATTAGTCTGATCTAAAAGCTCGGCCTGCCCCCCAACATTGGTGGAAACAAAATTGAGGCGTTGCTCGAGAGCTTCAACAACAGCATAAGGTGAGTTATCCGCCAAAGAGGGCATGACCACCAAACTTCGAGGATTTTCAGAAAAGTATTTCTCGCACATTTGAGAGTCAAACTGAGTGTGGAAAGTAAGATTAAAATGACCCGTTCGTTCAAGCTTGGCTTTGATCCAGGCGGAAGCCATCTCTCCTGATGGTAATTCAGTATCTCTACCCAAAAACACTATTGATAGTTTTCGACCTTTAACCAATTTATGTTTCTTCGAAAACAGCAGCAATGCTTCAACAAATAATGAAACCCCTTTTCTTGACTCGAGCCGACCAAAAAATACAAGTTTGTTTGGACTCTGAGTTTTTCTAACAGGTAAGTTCGGTACACTTTCAAAATGAGTCACATTTGGAATCACCCTCGTATGCTTCTGATCTCGGTCACATCCAGACTTAGCAAGATAATCTAACATGTACTTGCTTGGACTGACGACTTCTTGAGCATCTTGATAGAGTTCCTTTTCAAGTTGAGTTTCTAGAATTTCATTCAAGTCTGCCGTTGGCTTACGATGAGCATCTCGCACCCAGAAATTGGGTCCATGCATACCTAGAACAACATTTGTCCTTCGACCAACAAGGCCAAACTTGTGAAGTTTTGCGTAGGCCCAGCCTAAGCCCAAGCAATCATGAAAATGAATAGTGTCGTACTTAGACTCTTCTAACTCTTTAAGAACAGCGATGGATCTTTCTAGGGCCCAGGAGGTACCATTGGCAAGACCTCCTACTTTTGGAGCTATAAACTTAATTCTTACCTTTTCACTGTCTAGCTGAAAAAAAGTTTTTCCATGATTCAAGAATCGCGATGTTACACCAGTGATATCCACATAATAAACACTGACGTGATGACCATCCTTTGCAAGCAGGTCCACCAATCTTCCGTAGGCGGTTCCAATTCCCCCATTCTTTGTCAACTTGGGAAACTCAAATGTGACGACAGCTATTTTCACCAAATAATCCTTAATTCAGAAAATCTGTAATCCCATTATTTCAAACAAAATACCCAACGCCAACAACTTAACTGAATGGATTTCCCCACCATAGTCCAGCCAGACCTTAAGCTTGAATGAAGTTTTTAAGCTGCAGGTCTAGTTCTGCTAGACGCGACTAATGTCGTCCCAGACCTCGCCGATGAACTAGTCAAGTTCAACAAACAGCTCTTAGGTCGAGTAGGTAACCGCACCTAAGTAGCACAACAAGGAGGCCCTTATGGGTATGCGAATTTCTACCAATGTTTCTTCACTGAATGCACAACGAACCATGGTCAACTCTCAGCGAGAAATCCAACGGACCTTTGCCCAGCTCTCCAGCGGAAGCCGTATCACAAAAGCGGCAGATGATGCTGCTGGCCTGGGGATTTCCGAAAACTTGAAATCACAAACCAGATCTTTGACTCAAGCCACTCGAAACGCAAATGACGGTATCTCGATGGTTCAAGTCGCCGAAGGCGGTATGTCTGAAGTCTCAAACATTCTGACTCGAATGAGAGAACTCGGAATCCAAGCTTCTTCCGACACTGTTGGTGAACGTGAGCGTGGCTACATCAATGCCGAAGTTCAACAGCTTTCACAAGAGGTCGAACGTATTTCAAGAACGACCCGATTCGGTAGAACAAACCTTCTTGATGGATCAGGTGAAAAGTTTGAAATTCAAGTGGGCGTCAACAACGATGATTTTGAAGATCGCATCGCTTTCGATTCTACTGTTCTCAATACCACAGCTGATAATCTGAGTATCTCGGGACTCGATTTTTCTTCCAAAGATGGCGCTCAAGGCGCCCTCAGCGTGGTCGACGACGCGCAAGCCACCATCGCAGCTTATCGAGCCAACCTTGGTGCCCTTCAAAATCGCTTCCAATCGACTGTCGACAACTTGGGTGTTCAGCATGAGATGCTATCTGCTGCCAATTCTCGAGTCCGAGATGCCGATGTGGCACAAAGTGCCGCGGAAAGTGCGCGCAACAATGTCTTGTTGCAAGCCTCAACCTCTGTACTTTCTCAAGCCAATTCGATTCCTAGCTTAGCTCTTAAGATGATTGGTTAGGAATAAAAAAACCCTCGGGAGTGGCTGCTCCCGAGGGCGGGCTTAAGAATCGTCCACCTCTGGCGTGGGCGAAATCTTCATCATAAATCCCATTCAAGATCCTCAAGGAGAAGCTCCAGGAAAAACTTGGAGCTTCCGTTGAAGAGATGTCCCCGACTTTGCAACCGAGGACATCGAAATTCGACTGATGATTATCCGATCAATTTCAAAGCCACACCAGGGAACTGGTTAGCTTGAGAGAGAACCGACACCGCTGCTTGTTGCAGAACTTGAGCCGAAGCCATTTCTGCCGTTTCTTTAGCGACGTCAGTGTCACGAATTCTTGAGTTCGCTGCACTCAGGTTCTCGAACTGAATGTCTAAGTTGGATACGGTCGCATTCAATCGAGATTGGATCGAACCAAAGTTCGCTCGCATCTCCCCAATTCTTTGGAGCGCATCGTCCACCACCTGGAGGGACTCACGAGCTGACTCTTTATCATTCACGTCAATGGCAGTGATCCCTAACTCATCAGCTCTGGCATTAGTTGAGCTCGTGTACTTGATCACATTTTCCTCGCCTGCAAAGGCGCCGACGTGGAACTCTAATTCTCCGCCAGACCCATCCAGTAACTTCCTTGAGCCAAACTGAGTGGTATTTGCGATACGATCGGCTTCTTCAGTGAGCTGCTTTGCCTCCTCACTCAAGAACTGCCTTTCTTTATCCCCGATAGTATCACTGGCCGCCTGAATACCCAGCTCTCGCATACGAATTAAGATATTATTGATTTCGTTCAATCCACCCTCAGCAACCTGAATCGACGAACCCGCGCTGAAAGCATTGTTCCGCGCCATCGCGATACCGCGAGTTTGCCCTTTCAAGAATTCTGAGATCGACAGACCAGCAGCATCGTCAGCTGCTTGAACAATTCGCGATCCAGAAGCGAGTTTCTGAGTCGCCTGATTCATTCGCTTCTGTTGTACTTCCAATACTCGTTGAGCCGAGATTGAAGGTAAGTTTGTTGTTATTCTTAAGCCCATACTTCCTCCTCACAAACGGACAGTTTGTTGTTGTTAGCCAATAAACTTGTTCTGCGTTGGAGTTGGGTTCACAGAAGAGTCGGGGTGACTGTCCCTCCTCTTCTGGAACTCCCGAGGCTTTTTGGAGGTCCGCCATTTTGACTGTGTGACGGTACTCTTAGGTCTCAGTATCCAACGTGTTCACAGTACTTCTCGGCCTTAGCCCAGGAAGCTTTAGGACCTTGGTCTAGGTATTTTTAGACGCAGTGCATCTTGTGTCTGGAATGATTAATGAAACGCTGAATAAAAAATTTCACGACCTTGGTCTAGGTTGGGTCAGATTGAAACAAAAAACCGGGGCTTTCTACCCCGGTCTCATGTTTTAGATAATGATTTCTGGAACTTCGATCCCCAATTGAGCTTATTCGAACAACTGATCGAACTCACTTTAGGCAATCAATTTCAGAATACTCCCAGGATACTGATTCGCATTCGCGAGCACGGCGAGCTGATATTGCTGAAGAGCTTGCTGCTGATACATTTGACTGACTGATTTTGCCACATCGGTGTCTGCGAGCTTACTTCGAGCCTCTTCGATGAGATTCGCCTGTTCACTCGTATGGTTGATCACTGATTCCAATCGAGATTGAGTAGCTCCAAAACTTGCTCTAGCTTGTGCTAACTCATACAGAGCATTGTCGATGGTTTCCAGTGAATCTCTGGCATCAGATTGATCACTCACTTGGAGACTATCAATTTCCAGCTTACCTGCTGTGGTATTGGTCGAAGACTGATAGGAAATGCGATTCTCCTCAGCCTTATAAGGTCCTACTTGGAATTCGTAGGTTTTCTCATCTCCATTCAGGAGCTTCTGCCTTCCATAGGATGTCGACTGCGCAATTCGGTCGAATTCCTTTTTGAGCTCTTCAAACTCCATCGAAAGCAAATCCCGCTCGCGATCTCCAAAGGTATCGCTGGCACTTTGAATAGCCAATTCGCGCATGCGGATGAGAATATTATTTTGCTCGTTAAGCCCACCCTCGGCGACTTGGACAAAAGATTTTGCATTATCAGCATTCCGAGTTGAAGCTCGAAGAGCTGCTGATTGCCCTCGCAAATGTTCAGAGATTCCTAGCTCTGCGGAGGATTCCAAAGGATCCGCAAAGCGATTCCCTGAAGCGAGCTGCTTCATCGTGTTTTCCAATTTGGAATTAGAACGTGACATCTGTCTTTGGGCGGCCAAAGACGCGACGTTGGTATTGATACGAAGACCCATATAAGGACAACCTTTCTGCCAAGCAGTTGCCCACACCAGAGGTACACATCACACAGTCACCCCTCTTATCGACGCATCGCGTTATTTCTTGAGGGGTTTTTAAATAGATGAGTACTTACAGATGTTTACGAGTGGTGGTTGGCGTCGCCAGATCACAGCTTGAAGCCCAAAATGTGCTTCATCTCGAGACACTTTTTCGAAGGATCTCAACCCTCGACCTCTCTCACTTCCTCTCGATGACACCCCCCTTTTTGATTAGAAACTGACTCAAAATCCTGCCCCTGGTCTCTGCGACCGCCTCAATGAAGCCAACATTTCCTTATGAAATCTGCGGGTTCGTTGGTGATTTCTGTTTCTTGTAAAACAAGAAACAGAAATTCCGTCCGATTTCCCATTTTTCTCTAGAGAGTTAGGTAGTTAGAGGACGGCGCTCTGCTGAAGGCACAGGATTTTGAGTCAGTTTTTTTTGTTTACACCCACCCTCCCTCCCTCATTCCCTCCCCTCTTCCTTCCTTCTCCTGTTTCTTTCCTTTCCGAAGCGCCAATGCAGCCCCCACACATCTTCCGACCATGCTCTTTCATTACCTCGCGTGCTGAAAACCCAGACTAACTCTTCCTAACCCATAATTTCACAAGTTTCGAATCCCTCATTTCTGTGCTTTAAATACCATCGGTCACATTTTGTTTGACTCTCCGCCAAAGGATGATAGAAACTTCTCCATGGATCGCATCTCCCTGAGACGAAGGCCCCCTGGAAACAGGGGCGCCACAAAATCAAAAACTTCTCCGCAGAAGGCTCCTCAGCAACTAGGACTCAGCCCACAGTTCGATAAAAAGTTTTCAGATCGATTCGGCGGAACATCTCGCACCACTCGTGCTTCTCGGGGAACTCGCCCTCTCTCGACTCGAGCCAGCATGCATTTGATTTTGAAATCAGATCTTGCACGCGGTCGTTGGTCATTTCTGACAAAACAAAATCGCTCTCGAGTGAACAGCGCCGTGGTCACTCTGGCTCGCAGATACGGCGTGAAAATTCTGTCTGCAGCCAACGTGGGAAACCACCTGCATCTGCACATTCGGATTCAAAAAAGACAGCAGTACTTACGCTTTATCCGGGTGGTCACCGCAAGAATTGCTTTCGCCATCACGGGCGCAAGTAAACATAATCCACTGAAAAATCCACAAGGACAGAAAATCAGCTTTTGGAATCAGCGCCCTTTGACCAGATGGGTGCATTCTTTCAAAGATTACTTGCGACTCAAAGATTATATTCGCATTAATCAAATCGAAGGGCTTGGTTGGTGCCGACAGAAGGCAGAACACTTTGTCCGTGAATCAAAGATCTTTCTATCAATGGGAGATATCAATTCAACGGCCTGAGGATTTGCAGTGACCGATACTGCCGAGGCATAGGGGCTTCTTTTCAAGCGTAGCATAAATTTACTTGAAATGAGGATCCGCAGTGACCGATACCAAAGCTACAAGCTACTGCCGTAGTAGAAGATGCAACATATCTCTACCCTTCAGCAAATCTGCAAGCCTTGCTAGGGCAGGCCGGGATAACCGCGCTTTTGGCGGAGCTTTTCAGCGGATCGTGAGTTGACAACAAAAAACTTTAAATCTGTTTCTTTACTCTGAAGTTCCAATCGGCGGAACGGATTTTTCTGATTCCTCCAGTGGTAGTACCCTGTAAAGAAATCGAAACGCCCTTTCCCTTTGATCCCGCCGCCCCTATCTCTCACAATCAAAAATCCATCATGCTTGCGCTTTCCGGGCAACTCAAGGCCGACAAGATCAGGCATAAAAATCACAGTTCCAGGTTTATAAATTTCAAGATCTGCAGCCACAGTGTAGAACGGATCTAAACAAATGCTCTGCACTCCTAAACCATAAGGACATTCACTCGTCTCAAATTCAAAAAATCGATCGGCTCCATTCAAGCGCGTGTGAAAGTTAAATGATCTCATCTGCCCGTCTTTAATCACCATGCATGAACCCTGAAGCGAGCAACCAGCGATGGCTTCTGGACACAAACGAATCAGCTCTTTTCCATCACGGCTGAGCAAGGGCTTTCTATCAATCTCAGCACAGTGATCATTCGCTTCATGAAAAAGAGCCTTGAAGTAGATCGTTGGCGTGATGATTCCTGCATAAACAAGATCTTCACTCTGCAACTCATTAGGCAAGAGATCTTCGGGAAATCCATGCTTCGTTTGTGGCCGAGCCGGCAAAGTGGATGTGGTCGCTCCCGGTGTCGTGTCTCCAGGTGAGGTGGTCGTAGTAGGAACTGCTGCCACTGTTGTCGTTGTGAATTGTGTCCTAGGTGACGCTAAAGATGTTGTTGTGACCGATACCCTCGTTGCTGTTGTCTCCGTCGACGAAGGAGTGGCCGCTCGGGACTCCATTGCTGTCGTCGTGACCGATACCCCTGGCGATGGGGATACCCCTGGTGCGGGGTCGAGAGAGGGTTTTGTTTTGTCGGTGTTGACGCCAGACTTTTGAACTTGGGGATCAAGATCTTGAGCCGTCATCTTCTCAGCCCCGCAAGCTGACAAGATCAAAAATGCCAAAAATAAAGGGGCTCTCACCCACGAGTTTCTGTTCATAAGGCAGCATTTTTATTCGTTTTTCTGCGAAATGAAAGGCGCAAAAAACGGCCTTTCTTTCTTATCAGCTCAGAGCCTAAAATCAGCTCTGTAAGGCCTCTAGTTTGTCGCTGATCGCAAAACAACCAGGAAACAGGGATTTACCTTTTTACCTGTCAATAATTTTGCCATCTTGGATGAAGATCTTGGACTTCGCAATTTCAAGATCAGCGGGGTCATGACTGACCAACAGAGCAGGGATTCTGAGCTCGGAAAGCAAACTCTGCATAACTTCTCGCGCTGACTTTCGCAGCTCAAGATCCAAAGAAGAAAAGGGCTCATCGAGCAAAAGCATTCGAGGCTCACCAATCAATGCCCTCGCCAAAGCAATTCTCTGCTTCTCACCGCCTGAAATCACGCGGGTTGGTCTTGCCCAGAATTTTTCGAGACCGAGCTTCTCTGAAATAAAATGCAGCTTGGGCGCAACGGCCTTCGAGTTCAATCCCCGAGCCTCATAGGCAAACTCAATATTTTGAAGACCTGTCATGTGAGGGAAAAGATCGTAGTTCTGAAACACAACCCCGAGTCGCCGATCTTGGATCGACATTTTTGCGAGATCCTCATTTTTAAAGAGCCATTGAAATCCTGACACTTCTTCAAGACCGATCAGTACATTGAGCAAAGTACTTTTCCCCGAACCAGAGGGGCCCCACAAAACTGTCATCCCCTCATCAAGAATTTCCAATTCGGGAATCTCTAACTTAAAATCACCCCAGGATTTCTTGAGATTGTGAATTTTTGCCAAAATCTCACCTCACCTTTCCATTGATAGTATTCTACTGATGACCTTTTGGAGCAAAACCCTCAAAAGGTAAAACCATAAGCCAGCCAACACCAAAAGGATCAGCCCAAGAAACAACCCGGCTTCTGTTCGATAGCTTGAAATAAGATTCTCAACAACCAAACTCGCAAGCACTTCTTTTCCAATAATGAGCTTGGCCAGTGCAAAGTCACCCACCAGCCAAAATCCACCCACACAGGAAAGGAGAATGATCTGCTCCATCACTTGTGGGAAAACCACTTGTCTAAAGATTTGTGGAGACCGCGCACCTAAAGTTTCTGCACAGAGAACCTGCCGATTGAGATCTTGAAGCAAGCCGTAAATACTCCATCGATAGAGACCACCAAAAACAAGACAAAAGAAGGCAAAGAGATACTTCGCAAAAATCCCTAAATCAGAACTGACAGGCACAAACAAAAAAGCAAAGCCGATCAGAGCCGTGCTGGGCGCGATAAAGCCATGGAGAATTTTGTGAAACAGATTTGATTTCAATTGCAAGATCACCAGAGCGAAGATCGCGACCAGAATCAGAGTAAAAAGCGTTCCTAAGAGGAGACTTTGAGAAAGACTCTTGAAAAATAGAGGCAGAAGATTTGGCACCCTGACCGCGCTTTCAAACCCAGCAGGTAAACCCCAAAAAAATCCGAAAATAAAGAAGACCAGATACATCGCCACGAGGGTTTGAAACCAGCGACTCGCGAAAAACGGATGATTTTTCCTGATGGTGTTCGTTTCACCAGAATACTTTTTCTGCAGAACAGAAAAGAGCAAGATCACACTCAATTGACAAAGCGACAGCAAAAGCGCCTCATCCCAGGCGAATGAAATTCTGATTTTCTCGTAGATAAGAACTTCGAGGTTTGATCCACTGGTGCCACCAAGAACAAGTGGGATCGCAAAACTTGTTGCCGCAACCACCATCACAAAGAAAAACAAGGACAAGATGTCCCTCTTCACAATTCCCAACGCCTTTCTAAAAAAGAACAATCGAGAGCTTCCTAAAGTGGCTGCCACTGTTGCATAGGGGACAAGCTGGGACTCAAAAATTTCTCGCAGACGAAGAGCCACATATCCTGATGCAATAAGACCTTGAACCATCACGACCGTCAAATTGCCCACTCCCATCCATCCAGCATGGGCCACCCACAAAGCAATGACATAAAGGGAAGGAACAAAAAACGGGAATATCAACCCCGCTGACAGAAGAGGACGCCAGCGATTTTCTAAAGCAGGAACCCCAAAGCTCATCAAAAAGCCCAAGCTCAAGGCCACCAAGCTGGACCCCACGGCTTGAAGTGCTGTATTTTTTAGAACCCAAAGCAGCTCTGCGGAATCGACTGACTCCAAAGTTCCAATCTTAAAAATCAGAATCCAATAAGGAAATGACAGCCCTAATAGAAAAAGAAGAATGAACAATAAGGAGTTTAATCTCCCCGACGTTGCACGGACCATCTCTTGAGGATTCTTTCTCTTTCAGCTGCCGAAGTGGGTGCTTCGAAAGTCAGTGTATTGTACTTGGGAACGGAAGCAAAAGGAGTTCCTTCCTTAATTCCCCTCAGCGCAGGAAACATATAGTTCTTTTCCATAATGATCTTTTGGCCAACGGGACTCAAAAGAAGTTTCACAAATTTTTGCGCCAGATCACAGTTTTTACAAGTCCCTGGAACTCCCACAAACTCATATTGGATTGGATAGCCTTCAATGAATTCGGCAGCGACAACATCCTGATTTTTTTCTTCGACGAAATGGTAAACTGGCGAAGTCACATAGGAGAATGTAGTTAACGCTTGTCCTTTGGTGAACTGACCGTAAGCACCTGACCAACTCGGAGCATACACGCTGACTTGATTCTGCAGCTTTCTCACAAATGAAAATGCCTCTTCCTCGCCCTTAACACGAATAAGCCAAAGCAAAAACTGAAGCCCTGGCGAACTTGTTCTCGGATCTTGTAATGAAATCTTTCCCTTGAACTCAGGTTTCAGCAGATCATCAAGACGATTGGGCAATGAACTGTTTTCTGATTTTTTAAACACAAAAGCTAAAAGGCTCCAATTGTAAGGAATCAGAGGGGATAGATTCACAACACTACTCACTTCAGGAAAAAAATCATACCCACTAGAATCGATCGGCTTCCAGTCAAAACCCTGCTGAATCATTTCTAAGTCAAATTGATCAAATCCCAAGACAACGTCAGCGCCCCCGGAGCGACCTTCGACCTTAAGTCTTTGAAACAGAATCGTAGAATCAGCTCCATCCAGAAACTCCACTCGACATTCACAGGTCTTCTCGAACTCTTCTTTGAGCCAAGGGCCCGGTCCCCACTGTGAAATGAAAGAGGAAGATCCAAAGACCTTCAACACTGGTATCGAGCTCATTTTTTGATCTCGCTGAGCTTTCCAAGAAACTGCTGCAAAAAGACCTGCAAAAACTAAAGCTAAATAGAGGATAAAGTTTCTCACGCTACCACCAGATCCCGCGTCTTCGTTTGAAAAAATAGTAATCAAGTCCTAGGCATCGACCCGCTCCGACCCAAGCCATAACAAAATGAATCGCGATAAAAGTCTTATATAAAGCTGCCAATGAAGGATCGCTCAGCATCAGAAGATTTAAAGAATAAAAAAGACCCAAGAGAGCCATGGGCCGAGTCACGTATCCAAGAATGTAGGCAAAAGCCAAAGCAAATTCGAGCCCAACAATCACAAAGGCCGTTGTTTGCCAGTGGGGAATCACCTGAGCTTCAAGAAAATGTTTATACCACGTCGGAATATTCAAACTGGGAAGCATCTCTGCAACAGCGGCGGAAAATCGAGGGCGCGAAAGAAAATCTCCTCTGAACTTCTCAAGCGCCAGATGAAGATAGTAATAGCCAATAAAAATTCGAAGGAATGCAATAGGTACTAAGTGGCCCACGTATTTGATGGATTCAAAAAAAGAAGCAAACATGGTTTCATTAGAACCCAGTTCCTCTGGAAGGGTCAAACTTTTGCTGGACACTCTTCTTGCAGAAAACAGTTCTCACAGCGTGGAGATCGAGCTTTGCAAACAGCTCGACCATGGGAGATGAGCCAATGAGAAATCATGATCCAGTGCTCTTCTGGAATAATCCTTTGCAGTTTCTGTTCGATCTGAATGGCATTTTCAGATTTTGCCCATCCAAATCTATTTGAAAGTCGAGTGACATGGGTATCGACCACAACTCCGGAAGCAATTCCGAAGGAATTTCCTAAAACGACGTTCGCCGTTTTTCTTCCCACTCCTGCAAGAACAACAAGATCTTCCAACTTCTGAGGGACCTCCCCTTGATGCTTTTGAGTGAGGTCCTTCGCGCAGGCGATGAGATTTTTTGCTTTGTTTTTGTAAAAACCTGTTGAGCGAATGAGAGTTTCCACATCTTCCTGCTTGGCTTTCGCAAGACTTTGAGGTGTGGGATACCGCTCAAAGAGCGCTGGGGTTACCAAATTGACTCTTTCATCAGTGCATTGAGCAGAGAGAATTGTCGCTATCAGTAACTCGTAAGGATTCCGGTGATTGAGAGCACAATGAGCATCGGGATAATATCGTTGGAAAAGCTGGATTGCGAGATCAGGACTTATCGCCGAAGTCCCCAATCGCTTCGACCGGGCACCCTTCCATGGCTTCTTTACAAGCGGATTCTTCTTCTGCGGTTTCTGGCTGCTTCGAGACGTAGGCATGTCCGTCCTCCTCATGCATTTTAAAATTGGATGGAGCCGCTAGAACACAGGCGTCACAAGCGATACAGGTTTGATCGACAAAGATCTTGCCAGCAGCGTTCTCTTTCCATTTTTGCTTTAAATCAGCCATTCACTACCTCACGGAAGATCTGCAGTTATAAAGGGAATTTGGTCCTTTGTCTAGAGGTGGAGGCGCTCGATCTCAGGTACACTTTAAGGGTGTGCACAGAAAGAATAAGGAGGAGTCCATGGAAGGACCTCGCGCGCCCCATCAGGATGAATTTCCACGGGTTTTGGAGTTCTTGAATAACGAACTCAGACCTCAATATGAATGGTCTCTGGATGTAGAGTACCCCACGGCTCTGTCTATGTCGAATATCAGCAATATTCGCATTATCAAATCTCAAGAGAAAGTCCTCTCCCATGCAGTGATTCGACCCCTGATCGTCAAATCTCCCAATGCCATCTGGAAAGTGGGCGCCATCGGGAGTGTGGTGACTCACCCCGAGCACCGAAGTCAGGGGCTTTCCACGACGATCCTTGAATCCTGCCTTGCAGAGGCCAAAAAGCAAGATTGTGATATTGCGATCCTCTGGACCAATCTCTACGATTTCTATCGAAAGCTTGATTTCGAGCTGGCTGGATCAGAAATTAGCTTCGTCATCAATAAAACTCTGAAAATTCAAAATCCTTCTCAGCTCAAGTTCATCACTGGTAACCAAGTTTCTGCTGAGGCCATTCTGAAAGTCTACACTCAGCACTCGGTCAACACTGTTCGTACCGCCGAAGAAATCCGAAAATATTTGGCGATTCCAAAAACTCAAACTTACACAGCGTGGGACTCTACAGGTCAACTGGTTGCCTATGCCGTCGAAGGGAAGGGAGCGGACCTCACCGGCTACATCCACGAATGGGGTGGCAGCGTTTCAGGGTTGATGGCTCTTTTTAATTACATCCGCGACACCAAAGCTGGGAAAGATTACACCGTGATTATTCCTGGGCATTCCGTGAATTTGCAGCAAGCTCTTTTGAACAATGGCATCGTTCCTACAGAGGGTTTCTTAGGAATGATCAAAATTCTTAACAAAGAAGCTGTTTTCAATAAAATCACCAAAGCCGCAAGAAACATTGGGATGACTGATTTTCAGATACACTCTTTTGATCACTCCATCCAGTTTCAATTCGGAGAGCAAGTGATCACGGCGCGAAGCCCTCGCGACCTTGTTCAACTGATTTTTGGCCCCACACCTCAAGTTCCGGGCCTCAACCAAGACCTTCAAAACAAGATGAATAGACTTTTTCCCATGAACCTTTGGTTATGGGGCTGGGATTCAATATGAAGAAAGTTATTTTTGGAACCACCCTGGCGATTTTTTTGCCAGCTCTGTTTTTTGCTCTCACCGGATGTATGAAAAAGCCGGAACACACTCCTGACTATGGCCAAGAGTACTCTGTGCAGCAAGTCAATGCGGCCCTTACAAAGCTTGGGCAAGCTGATCCCACGATGATCAAGAATGGCGAATTTAGGTATTACGTCATCACCCAGGCCATCGACCAACAACCGTCTTCGATTCTGTTTGATATCGGTCGAACCGTGACGGGAGTTCGCGAGGATGCTCGCTATGTCTACGTGGACTATCTTGATCAGATCCGTGAATTTAAGCCAAATGAAGTGGTGAGCTCGACAGAGCAGGCTCGAGATAAGGCCTTTGAAAAGATCGGCGCAGCAGCGCCTCAATTACAGGCCATCAAGGCACAAGCGAATGCAATTGCGGTTTCAAGTGAACGTGGAATCAAGAGAGCAAATTCCCAAGAAGTGCGCCTCACCTACCATAATCTGAGCGAAGAAGCTGGCTTTATCCCTTTCGATGGGATCACTTCTTGCCAGGGATTTCGTTCTTCGAATTGTACTTGTAACAGTCAGAACCAATGTTTAGCGTCACTCCGTGTCCTCCGCGTCAAGTTCGACGAAGTTATTTGGGAAACTGCAGACCGGGGAACAAAGACGACTTACGATGTGATCGTTTCACCGGATGTTCCCTATTTTTCCCAGCAAATTTCTTTGTGCATCCAGCAGTGGATGGATCTCGTGGGCCGAACGGTCCCTGTCACACAATGCCAAGAAGTCCGTCGTTTCAGTTTCGGCTCAACACCCTAATTGAGATTTGTTAAATTGAGGGGATGAAAAAGTTTTTGTTTTTCTCCCCTTCTCCCAATGAAGACCTTGAAAATCTGAAAAGCGAGCTCCTTCAGCTAGGAGCTCAAGTCGTTATTCACACAGATCCCCAAGCGATCAAGTCAGCCTCAGCAGAGTTCGAAGGGATCGCCCTTTTTTCTGAATTCCCACAAGCCCAGGACCAACTGAAAGCGGCGCTTATTTCTTTTTACCGAGCCAGTCGACCGATTGCTGTCATGGGGCCGGCGAGAGCCCTGGCTCTTGAGGCGCTCAAAGAGTTCCGCCCTACTCTGGGCTGCTCTGCAGAGGAACTTAGCCGGCTCAAAGAGATTGCGCCGAAAGCTGATTTAGTCATACTCCCAGCATCAGAGTTTATCACCGACCGTGACTGCAAATTGATTTCTTGCTTGGGAAGTAGGGGTGGTGCCGACAGTCAGGTTGGAATTTCTGGCCTGGCCAAAGAATTCTTTGAGATGGCATAATTTTCCTAACGAGGACTTCCATGAAAAAAACAGTGGCTCTCATTTTCGGTGGTAAATCAGCAGAACATGAAATCTCTCTTCTCTCATGCAAGAACGTTGCAAGTGCGGTGGACACCCAGGTTTACAACAAGTTCCTCGTGGGAATCAGTAAGCAGGGCACTTGGTATTACTTTGAACATGAATCTGTTTTTGAAAAAATTAAGTCTCTGAAAGATGAGGCCCTGCCCCCTGGGGCCGAGCCAGTCGCTCTCATTACTAGGAATGGCTCCCCTGTTTTCTTCTTTTTGAATTCAAAAAAAGAAGTTTCCGTTGATATCGCTTTTCCAGTGCTGCACGGAACCTACGGGGAAGATGGATCCATTCAAGGACTCTTCAAAATGATGAACCTGCCCTTTGTGGGCTGTGGCGTTTGGGGTTCAGCCGCGGGAATGGATAAAGCTGTCATGAAAAAAGTTCTTAAGGATGCAGGCATCCCCCACGCCCGATATTTAGTTCTGCAGTCTCACCTCACCTATCGCTACGAAGACATCAAGGCCCAGCTTGGCTCTCCCTTTTTCATCAAACCTGCGAATGCGGGATCCTCTGTTGGTGTTCACAAAGTCAAATCCGAGGCTGAGTTCAAAACTCAACTCCAAGATAGCTTTAAGTTCGATCACAAAGTTCTTGCAGAAGAATTTATTCAAGGCCGCGAGATCGAGTGCTCGGTGATGGGTCTCAATCATAACCCCGAAGCTTCTGTGGCCGGGGAAGTGATTCCCACCCATGAGTTTTACTCGTACGAAGCCAAATACTTGGATGACAAAGGTGCTGCTTTAAAAATCCCTGCGGAACTCAGTTCCCAGGAGCTCACAACCATTCAGAGGATTGCAAAAGAAACTTTTACAGCCATGGGCTGTGATGGCCTCACCCGAGTTGATTTCTTTTTAAAGAAGGATGGCCAGGCATATATCAATGAAATCAATACGATTCCTGGATTTACCAAAATCAGCATGTATCCCAAGATGTGGGAAGCCAGTGGTGTGGGCTATAAAGAACTGATTTCAAAGCTCATCCAGCTCGGATTTGACCGGTATTCTTTGGATAAAAAGCTAGAAACAAATTATCTCTAAACATCATCATTTTAAATGAAATAGTTTTTTGTATTTCATCATATCTGAGGCAGTTGACTTTTTTTTCCGATGAAATAAAAAAACCTCTGGTATCTTGTTGTCGAGGTAGAAATGGTTTCCGATTTCGGTTCTGATGATAATTTTGCTTCCAATCGCTTGGGTCTGTTTTTAAAGAACAAGCGTGAAGCCCAAGGTCTCACCCAATCTGATGTTGCTAAACAACTTGGCTATGGCAGCCCTCAATTCATTTCAAATATTGAGCGTGGCATTTCCAGTGTTCCATTAAAGTCTCTCAAGACACTGGTTGAAATGTACGGCGTTTCCCCCGAGGAAATCATTGATATTTTGCTCGAAGAAAAGAAGTCTCAACTTTTAAAAGCCCTCCAAGGCCAAGAAAACCAAGAGCATCATCAAAACCATGGCCATCCTGGTGAAGGCCGCGCCTTCGCCGCTGAACGAAAAAACTCCTAGACTTTTTTCTGTGTCTCAATCTTGCAGTGATCTTTTTGTGACAACAGAAAGGTCTGGCGCCAATGGACTTGAGCAAGATTCAATATTTCGAAAGAGTCGATTCTAAAAAACATCGCGATTTTATTTCCTCACACAACAACTGTATCTTGTGTGGAACTGTTCTGGAGCTCCAACATGTAGCTGAAAGAGACCGGGCTGAAATCAAAGAAGAAGCCCATTGTCCTTCTTGTGAACTTCGCACCCGAGTCAAAACTTATACGGTGAACTAGCCGAGCGCCAAATTTCTTACAGTGAACTGTCAAATCTCCGACGCCGCGAGAAGAATTCGTCATTCCAGTGACAGCTCATCTGCCCCCGCAGTGTCGCCTTCATGCCCATCGAATAGGACGAGCTTTGATCATACCACTGGTTGATCCAAACAGTCCCGGCCTCAAGCTTGGCTCCTAAACTTCGAGCTTTCTCAGAATCACCGAAAATCTGAACGCCCAGAGCGAGATCTCCTTGATTCACCCACCGAACCATCTCATGGGGATACTTCACCGAGGAAACCATGGCGACGGGAAATGGCAATTCTTCCTGTTGGGAAATCTAACAATGAGGCAGCTCACGAATGATGGAAAAATTTAATCGAGACTCTCTTTTTAACAAATCTATCTCGGGGACCACCAACCACTGCCCCACGTCCTGACTGATCTCGGCCAGAGCTTTCTCAGCCAAGGTCACGTGATGTGAACCCTGCAGATAGCCGGGCTCTCGCTGGAACAGTCTTGCCGACGCTTGAACGAACAGTTCATAGAAATCTTTCGCAGCTTGATCGAGACAGATGATCTTCTTGATGGAGCACGGATGCTGACCCTGAAACAAAAAACACGAAAGAGCCAGCTGATCTGCCACCAGCTGTGTCTCATGACCCCCAAGAACCAGAGCCGTATTGCTTGAAGGGCCGTATCCGCTATAGGCCTTTCCCGCAGCGGCTGTCAGAGACGCAAGACCTGATAAAGTCTCAGCGCGACCAGCCACCATGACTCCATTCACTGACGGATGTTGAATCAGGAATTCCTTAAGGGGTCCTTCGCTCACATGAACCACTTGCACGAGGCCTTCTGAACCATTCGTGAACTCGCTCGAGTTGAGAGCTTTGAAAACGATTTCGACAACCAGGTCCCAAACTGGCTGCAAACTTTCAGGAGTCCGAGCGCTGGGGCGAATAACAAGCCCATTTCCTGCAAGTAGATTTTGAATGATAGCATGCCAAACCCATTGAAACCAAAAGACTCGAGGAGCTAAGGCCACAATGAGTCCTTGAGGCGCATAAAGATCCTCAGGAGTGGTGATCGCCATTTGGAGGGTGGATCTCAACTCAGCAAGAACTGGAGCGATTAAGAAACGATCGCTGGTCTCTTCAGTGCAAGAATAGCCTTCACTGAGTACTTTCAAGAGTTCTGGTTTATGAGCCAGCAATTGATGTTCCAACTGCAGGAGCCAAGTCTTTCGCTCATCAAGACTCGGGCGGATTGTGGGTTGCGAAGCTTTTTTCCCGACCTGCAGAACAGCGATCAGCTGAGGGAAAGACTGCAGAGCTTCATTTGAGATTTGATTTTTGATTAAATTTTTTGAATTCACGCCATGAACATACCTGAGGACATAAAAAAAGGCGATAGCTTTGCTATCGCCTTTTCAATCCAAGGGCGGATCGTAGTCATCATTTAACAGACGTTAAATGACAGCCACCTCCGCCTTGGTCTTGTGATATTCTGACATAACCAAGCACCACCCCCTTTCATGCCAGTAGACTGGCTTCTTCAGATTACCTGGTGTCACATCTCCGGGGAAGAGGAATTGCGATGTATCTCAACAAGGGACGTGGTTCTCACGGGGCCAAGGACCTCCACTCGAGCCCGACCTCGGCAAAAAACATCAATGTCTTTCAGCATTTGCAATCCATGCTGGGACTGATCTCGAATCAAAACGTATCCCAAAGATCCAGGCTTCAACAGCCCCAAAATGGCCTCGACCAGGCCTTGAAGATCACCATCCATAAAAAAACGGCTTCGATTTTTAAAACCTGAAGGACTGAGTTTTCCTTGGCCCGGTAAAAAAAACGGAGGGTTGCAAACGATCAGGTCAAAAAGCTGAACGCCAAAGGTCTGATTCCAATTCCGAAAATCCCCAAAATTCAAATTCATGGTAGTCGCCGAAAACTGTTTCTGAAGTTCGCTGGTGTTTCTTTCCAAGTGAATTTGATTAGCTGCTTGCAGCTCCAAAAAATCAAACGATTGAATTGCTGGAAAATGAAAGAGCGTTTCTAGTCCCATCACTCCGCACCCGGCACAGAGATCCAACGCACGATCAACTGAGGAAATTCCTCGCTCGTTCAGCCTCGTTGCAATTCTGCGAGGCCCTTCCACCGAGTCGAGGGAAAAATGGTACTCTGGATGCTGAGAGTACTGAAAAGTAAAGCTCACAAAGCTTCAATAATTTTCTTTTGGATCTCTTTCATTTCCGATTCAGATCGCTTTTGAGCTTTGCTAAAAGATAGATCTGCAATCGACCAAGCAGGAATCAGGTGAAGGTGGTAATGGTGGACTTCAAATCCCACAGCCGTCGTGAGCACTCGTGCACAGCCCGTGGTCTTCTTTATCGCTTTTGCAATTTTCTGAGCGTTAAGTCCTACTCGAGTATAGGTTTCAGGTGGCACATCAAACCAGTGATCCACTTCTTGTTTAGGGACAACCAACGTGTGCCCAAGATTCACTTGATCCAAAGCTAAAAATGCGATCGTCAAATCATCTTCGTAGATTTTGTAAGAAGGAAGCTCACCTTTTATGATTTTTGTAAATACGCTCATCGTGACCTCAAATATTTTTCATTAAGTTGTCGTAGACATCATCCCGGTTCACAAACATGACTCCAAAGCCGGTCATTCCATGATCTTGCTTCTTCTTCCAAACAACTCTGGCATCAAAAATAAAACTTCTCATGGAAGTTCCGATCAAAGCACTCACTTTAATAAAGTTCTCAGGCTCCACAGGAAACGATAATTGATCAGCCTCGATATAAGCTCCTGTCAGGGATAGATTCTTCATCACACCTGAAATCTTCCCTGGGTGGAAATCGGAAAGAATTTCGACTTTTTGATCCGTCAGGTAGCGGGGGTGAATCTGCTGTTTTCCTGGTTCGTAATCCTTGGTGTTGTCCACCACAGCTCGGTAAAGTGCAAATCCATCTATGGGAGTCTTCATCATTCTCACGCGGTCAAAGCTCTGACTGAGCTGCATCAGCGGTACCGTGACTTGAGAACACAAGAACAACAAAGGCTGTGTGATTGGCACCGAAGAACGAAGCTTGGTGAAGTAGTAACTCTGCAAAAGATCGTCATCAGGGAGCTGGATGATCACCAGCGCCGGCGGCTGAGGCAACCAATAACTGGGCTCTTGTCCGAAAGAAGCTGTCGTTTCAAAAGAGAATCCGTCTCGATCATGATTAAAAGCAACCTCTTCTAACTTTTTTTGCTCGTCAAAAGAGGTGCTGATGATCAAAACTTTCTTCACTGGATTAAATCCTGATTCCTAGCGGCTCGCTGCTGGTGACCACTTCTGGCCCGATTTTCCAGTCCATTTACCACGAGGTCTGTAGATACGGTTGTTTGCATACTGTTCCATCGCATGGGCGACCCAGCCACTGATGCGAGACACAGCAAAGATCGGAGTGTAAATATCAATAGGAATGTCCATGCTGTAGTAAACTGTTGCCGAGTAGAAGTCCACGTTCGGCATGAGACCCTTCTCTTTGTTCATCGTATCGTCAATCAGAGTCGACATCTCGTACCAGTGGTGCTCGCCCTTGTCCGCCGTCAACTTGTCAGAGATTTTTCTCAACAGAGCAGCCCGAGGGTCACCGTTTTTATAAACGCGGTGACCGATACCCATCACTTTCTCTTTGGCCGCCAAAGCATCTTTCACGAAAGCTTGAGCTTTCTCAATGGTACCAATTCTTTTGAGCATGATCATGACTTGCTCATTCGCTCCACCATGCAATGGCCCTTTCAAGGCACCGATAGCAGAGACCATCGCCGAGTATAAATCACTCAAAGACGATGTCGTCACTCGCGTCGCGAAAGCCGAGCAATTCAATTCGTGATCTGCGTGAAGAATCAAACAAGTGTCGAAAATCTTCACATGGTCTGCTTTCGGCTCCACTCCACCCTTGAGCATGTACATAAAGTTCCAAGCAATGGATTTGTCGGCTTTGGGCGCCACAGGCTCTTTGCCATTTCTGATAGCTTCAAAAGCAGCCACCAAGGTTCCCATCTTTGCAACCAGCTTGATCCCTTTTCTTAAATTCGCTTCGTTCGAGTTGTCATTAGCTTCGCCATCCCAGTGAGCCATTAAACTCACAGCCGTGCGCAACCACGCCATGGGATGAACCCCTTTTGTGGGGATCGTTTTCAAAACTTGAATCAAGCCTGGAGCCAAAGTGTACTCAGCTGCCAATTGCTTTTTAAAGCTCTCTAATTCAGAGGCTGTCGGAAGACGATTGTTCCAAAGCAAGAACACAGTTTCTTCAAAGGTTGAGTTCGCAGTGAGATCTTCAATCGTGAATCCGCGGTAACTCAATGTTGCGTCTTGGATCGAAGAAACAGCTGTCGAACAAGCCACGACTCCTTCAAGTCCTTTATCTAAAGCGCCTTCAAAAATCTGAACTTCAGCCATGTGAGATTTTCCTTTCAAGAGGTGTAATAAACACTCTCGAATTTCTCACTTCGGCTATTTTTTAGCAAGTTTTATCACTTTGTCTTTGATCTCAGTGATGACCACTGTCTGGTCTCGTCGGGGAATGTTTGATTGGCAAAACTGTTCCACCGAAAACAGAATTTCATTTCTCAATTCATGAACACCCGTCTTCGGAGATTTCAACACAGCATCAAGAATTCTCTCTCTGCCAAAAGCTTCTTTTTCTGGATTTTCAGCTTCGCTCACACCTTCCGAGCACAGGATCAATCGATCTCTGGGGCCTAGGTGAATGGAATCCGTCAAAGGTTGAGCATTAAACTGCGCGCTAAATGGCGGAGCCGACGGGGCAAGCCACTGCGCTCCACCTTTTGGGTCCCCTGAAACCTGCAAAACAGCATTGATGTGACCCACGCTGCAGTATTTCAACTCAAAGTTTCGTCGATCCACAACACCGTAAAACAATGAAGCTGTATCCTGTCCTTGAATATGAGGAAGCAGTTCTTTCGCCATACCCTCGACTACCCGATGGGGCTCCATTCCTTTTCGAGCTTCAATTTGACCACTCATTTTTATGAGCACTGACAAAAACAGAGCCGACATTGTGTAACCAGAAGATCCTGCCAAAAGAACACCAAACTTCAGTCGATCTTCATGTTCAAAAATATCAAAGTAGTCTCCCCCACGCTCTTCTCCGGCTAAGAATTTGGATGAAAATTCGACGCCTGAGATGTGGGGAATGTCAGTGGGCGACAGTAGCTTTTGGATCAGCCCTGCCATTTTAATCTCATAATCCATGCTCGAGATCATTTTTTCCACGGCGGCATTGGCCCGAGTGAGCTGCCGACGATAATCAGCCATCTGGCTGTCTTTTTCTTTCAGCTCGGTCTCTAATTCTTGAATTCGTTTTTCAAGGTCCTTTGCCATGCAGATCTATAATGCATGAACACCGAAGCAATACCAAGGTCAACCAACCAAAACACGGCCAAAGCAAAGACAAATTGCCATCGGCGAAGTGCAGGAATGAAATCACCTCCGAAAACACCAAAACTCAGAGCCTTCACCAAAGGAAAACCTAGGCCAAGGACAAGGACCGCACTTCCCAGCAAAATCCAACCTCGATAAAACCTCTCTCGAGCAAAATTCTCAAAGCGCTTTCGTGAAATCAGCATCAGTGCCATAAAAATCGCTTCACCCAAAACCATCGACACACAAAATTCTAAGGAGGCGAGGCCTCCCAAAAGTAACGGAATCGATAAAAGCAGAGTCAGTCCAAAAAGTCTCGAAATTGCCAGGGCTGCCACGCCAAAACTGATCCCAGCAAAAATCACCGTCAGTGAATTGTCCGCCACAAAAAGCATCCACGTCGGCGGCGCCTCAGACATGCTGGATTTCACAAGCCACGGAAGGAGATTTTCTTCGATGATACGGATGAAAGCATAAAGGCCAATCAACAAATGTCCCATGAAGGTTTTCTGCCCGCGACGATAAATCACATACAAAAGGCCCAATAAAGCCGCAGCCCCGAGGATCCAATGATCCACTTGAAACAACAAAACATTCACGAGGGCCCATAGCAGCACAGGAAAACTGAGAAGCCAGCACAGCTTGAACTGCTCTGCTCGAAGATCATCCGTTTCAAAGTCTTTGAAATAGGGATTTCCTTGTCCGCTCAAGCTTTGAAAAATCATCTGCGGAATTTTTTTGTAAAATTCAAAGTCTTTCATAAAATTCCTTTCGGCGTATAAAGATCATAACGAATGGCGCTGCCCTCAAATTGATGAATCGGGTTGGACACCAGGGGCTCTGCCTTGATCGGTCGCTTGACCACAAATCTTGCAGCATTTGTTTGGAGCGCGAGCTCAGCTAACTTGACCGCATCAAGATCGGCCCCAACGACATCTCGAAAAATGCGCATTTCCTTTCGCGGAAGTGCTGATTTCTTCTTCGGAGAAAACATCGGATCGAAATACAGGACTTGGCCGGACAGCTCCCGCCCATATTGTTGAAGCCACACTTTTGAATCTGCAAAGAGAAACTCCGGACTCGTGAGCTTAGCTTGCTTGGCTGCCTGCTGAAGGAGCGCAAACACAAGGGGATGCCGTTCAATCGCTTTCACATCAAAGCCCAAGCGTGACAAAAAAACAGCATCCTCACCAAGCCCCGCACTGAGATCAATCACCTGATCAAACCCCTTGGGTGCGCCACAGGCTTTAGCGATGACTTCACTTTTTCCCCGATGGGGGCGTTGATACTCTTTATCCGAAAAATCGATTTTAAACTTTCCCCACTCGGGATGTTTTAGCCATAGCTGTGAATTTTCCAGCTCAAGGCTCACCGCCATCACTCAACGCCACCCGTGGCCAAGAGCAAATAGATTAAGTTAACAGCAAACCAGAGACTCATTTGCAAGAGCGCAATCTGTTTACCCACTCGAAGGGTGATCGCAAGGTCAGATCCCAACGGGCTCTGGAGGCGATCCAAAATCTTCCAAAAAATGAGACTCGTAAAAAATCCTGAAATCAAAAAAATCAACGCAACCACTGGTAAAGAATAGATCATGTGTAAGAGCACAAGCCCCAAACAAAACATGTTCCACCAAACTTTGAGCAAAACTTTGGAAGTATCAAAACCTAAATGAGTGATTGAATTGTAGAAGCGCGCTTGAGCTTGAACCATCAAAAGCTCAAAGTTCCTCATGTGCAGAGAAAAGACTCCGACCCAACCCGTCAGAAGACCAATCAAAACAGCCTCCAAATCGAGAGGCGCACCAAACGAGAGCTGGAATCCACCGGTGAGGAAGGGCCCCAAAAGCAAAAAGACCAGAAGCTCCGTCCAAACTCGATACTTCACTCCCATGCGGAAAGAAGTGATCAAAACAACACCCAAAGCAGAAAGTGACCCGACAAACAAAAGAACCTGGGGATAATCAAGAACGGGTTTCAGTCCAAAAAGAACTCCCAGAAAAAAATAGACCCACGCCCAATTTTTTACAGACTGAGCGGTCACCCAGCCCTTTTGAATGGCGCGAGAGCCCGCCGTCGGCAGAATTCGATCCAAGCCCTTCATGTGATCAACAAAGTCATTTCTTAAATTTAAACTGGTGTGAAGGAAAAAAGCCCCAATGGCAGCGAGCAAACCATCCAAGGGATTAATCACGGTTTGATCTAAGAGATTCTTCACAATAATTAAGAACATCGGCAAAGCCGCATAAATAAAAGTGTGCAGTTTAAAGACCTGGGACCATTTGACGAAAAAAGATGGCTCTTGAATTTCTTGAACAGGAACCAGCTGAAAAGTCACGCGCTCTTGATCTGAATCCACGTTCAATGATTGCAGGGGAAGAGCTCGATGAGTTTTGGAAAAAGTCCCTAAAAGATAGCTTTGAAATTCAATGTCGGATTTATTGAGGGTTTTCAATTCGCTCATTGAGAGACTTTTCTCCAATACAGAATGTCTGTGAGCGGAGACAGAGAAGAGATGAGCCCTTTCTCAGAGTCTTTTAGATAGCCTGAAAATGTTTTCAAGTGATGACTGTAGAGCTGAATCAAGAACTCATTCATCTTATCAAAGTCTTTCACGTGCTGTTCAAACTGTCCTGGGCCCCCTAAAACAACATGGAAGTCCTCCATGGACTTGCAAGCTCGAAGCCTTTCTCTTTGATCTCGAGAAAGCCCTCGACTGGCATAGGCCGCAAAAGAATTGAGGTATCCTGATTTGAGATCTCCTAGAACTGCTTTTCCTTCATTGTTGCGAATATTGTAGTCCAAAAGATCATCGGAGCGTTGAAACAGCTGCCCAAGCAGGGTTCCCATCTCTTCAAGAGTGGTGTGAAGCTGAGCTTCATTTCTTTGCAGAGCGATGAAGGGGGCTCTCAAGCACCACTTGAACAGTGAAGCTGTTTTTAAATTATGAACTCGGTCCAGCTGAGAGAGTTCCACATTCATATCTTTCACTAAAGAATCTTGAAGCCACTCCCCCTCAAGAAGATCTGAAATCACTTGAGCTGTGTACTGCACAAGTTGAATGTTCCCATAGCCAGAGAGATTCACCATCACTCGGGCCAGCAGATAGTCTCCTGCGAGAACAGCATACTCCGGAGAGTACTTGTTCCAAGCGGCAGGTTTTCCACGGCGCAAGACCGAACGATCGATCAGATCATCATGAAGAAGAGAGGCATTGTGGATGAATTCAATGGTCTGACTGAGAAGCTCTTGTGTTTTGTGGTCTAAATTTAAATGCTGAGCCATCAAACCAATCAGTTTGGATCGAAATCCTTTTCCGCCTGAGAAAAGATCGTCATAAAGCAGGTTGAGCTTTGGCAAATAAGCCGGAAAGTCTTTAGGATCATAAATCTTAATATTCATGGTGATTTAACTCGGCGCATCTGGTTCCCACAATCAGCCCTTACATTTCAGATTTCTCTTCTTGATGTCAAGCTGTGGATGATCCATTGTTAAAAAAAATGAAAGCTTTTGAATACCAACACACTGTTCGATTTCGCGAATCTGATCCTGCTCAGATTCTCTTCTTTGGAAACACCCTCCACATTGCCCATGACGCCTATGAAGAATGGGTCAAATCAATGGGTTTTTCCTATGAAGAATGGTTCCTGAGTCCTCAGGTGATTTACCCACTGCGGGCAGCCCACCAAGAGTTTCTGAAGCCCCTGACTCCCGGTCAGACCTACACTCTCCAGGTGGTCGTGAAAGAGCTCGGCGAAACTTCATTCACTCTGCTTTTCTCTTTCTTTGACGAAAACAAAAATCTCTGTTGCACAGCCGAGACTGTCCATGTCTGCGTGGACCGCAAAACCATGCGTAAACAAAAAATATCGCCCCGTTTAGAGCAAGAGCTAAGCCTCAGAAAGGCTTCTTTATGACATGGTGGAAAGACGGTGTTCGTTTTGAATGCCAAGGCTCAGGTAAATGCTGCACCTCTCATGGCGAATATGGCTTTGTGTTTTTAACTTTGGATGACCGGCGAAGAATGGCCAAACACCTAGGAATGTCCACGTCTGCTTTCACGCGAAAGTATTGTGAAAACAAAAATGGCGTTTTTCACCTCCTTGAAGATCCCAAAAATACGGACTGCATGTTTTTGAAAAATAAAAAATGCTCCATTTACGACGCAAGACCGACTCAGTGTCGAACTTGGCCCTTTTGGCCCGAAGTGATGAATGCCAAAACTTGGAAAAAAGAAGTCATGTCCTTCTGCCCAGGAGTTGGAAAAGGACCGGTCATTTCTGCGGAAAAGATTGAGAAAGCACTCAAAGAACAGCAGCGATCAGAGGATCAAATCCTCGCGCTGAAGTAGCTGCTTTGTTATTTCATGAAGTAAGGGCTTCCCCAAAGCAGATCTGGGAATTTTTTTAACCCAAAATAGAGCATGAATTCGGTGAAGGCCCAAAGCCTTTTTATTCCATTCTAACACGAGCTCCTTGCAGGCTGAGCCTTCCTCAACGTAAAGGACTATCTGCGAGCCTTTGCGTGAGCTCACTTCTGAAGCCATGTAAGTCTCTCGGGCAAGTCCCTCCGCCTGCCTCTGCCACTGGCTTTGAAGCCAATCCAGATCCACTCCTTCTCCTAAAATTTTCACAAACCGAGATGCTCTGCCCAGCCATTTCATGCGAGCGCCGCCCTCACTGAGCTCACAGAGATCCTGAGTTGCCACAACACCTAACTTTTCGGGAGTAAAAAATTGCGAACGTCCATCGATCGTCTGTGCGAATCCGGTCAAAGCCGAGGATGTTTGAATCTGCAAAAGCTCATCCCACAAGCTGAACTTGCAGTGGGAAAGGGCTTGAAGTGTTCGGTCTTCCAAGTTTTGGCTCTGTTCGGGTAACCACCATCGACCGGCGACCATCGAGCAAGTCTCAGTCATTCCATAGCTTTCAATCACGGGATATCCCAGCTTCAAAGCAGAGCCCAAGAGATCCGAATCCAGAGCTGCTCCACCCATAAGGACCCCCTTGAGTCCTCGCGGCGAGGATTTCCTGAGCTGAACCAAGTCGTACAATTGTGTCGGCACTAAAGAAATCCATTGGGCATTTTCTTTTTCGAGCGCTTGATAGATCCGTTGAGGATTCCATTTCTCTTGAAAAGAAAGAACTTGAAATTGACCCACATGAGCTCGCGCTTCGATGGCCAGTCCGCCCACATGATATCTCGGTAGAACTTGGACCCAGCGATCTCCGGGTTGGGTCCCCAGAAACTCATTCACGGATCGCGCAGAACTCACGAAAGCCTTCTTTGACAAGGCGATCAGTTTCAAAGATTGATTTTCCGATGCCGTAGAACCCGACGAAGGAATCCAGAGATGCCCTGGGAAAATTCCGAAACTCTCAAATAAAAAATGCAAGTTGGCTTGATCTTTCTCAGAGAGGTGAGGGCTCAAGAAAAGATGAGACTCTGAAGAGTCCCAATTTATTTTTTGAGTGGAGTCCATTCAATCTTTGCCAAGAGATCGTCAAATCCAGCTCCCAACCCCACAGCACTTTGGAGGTAAGGACCTTGCACTTGAAGACGGCTCGTAAATTCATTGGGCTTATAGGCTCTGAGGCTCAAACATCCAGCATCCAAACTATGATTCGGGAGAATTTTCTTAATCTCACCAGCAACGGCTGCCGCATGAACCACACCCACGGGATGATCCAAAGCCGAAGTCACAACACATCTCAGATTGAACTTTGAAACCAAATCTTTGGCAGCTTCCACATCTTGCCGGGCCGGCTTGATCACGAGAACTTTGAAAGGGAGTTCTCCTAAAGTCCCCAGCTGATCTGGATCAATTTTATCGAGCTCATTATCAATAGCGAGAGTGGCGAGCTTCGCTGCTTCTCTCCAGCCTTCGAGATTCCAGGGAATAGGATCTTCGACAAATTCGATCTTCGCTCTTTCCACGGGACCCATTTGAGACATGAATCTTTCAAATCTTGAGAAATCAACTTTGGCATTGAAGTCCAAGCGTAATGTGAGCCAAGTGTTTTGCTTGATGGTCCTCGCAATAAATTTCGCTTCTTGATCCACATCTTTTCCCACTTTGACTTTGAGTGTGGTGAATCCGGATGATTTGATCTCTTTGATCATGGCATCAGAAAGCTTCGTGGAATCATTCAGCAAAAAGTGATTTTTTATCTTCGGCAGACCAGTGAGTAAGTTCTTTCCCTCTTTGCGAGCGTCAGCGTCTCTTTTAGCAAGCCAAATCACTTGCTCGACCAAAGCTGAAATTTTTCCAGCTCGGAGCGCGTCCAAATGAGTGGAAAGATCATGATCACCCAGTTCGGGCCAAGGATGAAGATCCGCATAGCCCACCTTACCATTGGGCCATTGGACTTTCATCAAAGCGCCTTTACGGGCTTCTTGCGCAGCCACCGCCCCAATGCTCATGATTGGATTGAGTTCATATTCATGAAACCAAAATTGAATCACAACACTAACCCCACTGAAAGCAAAAGCCCAAAAATCAAATGGAGGCCGGCGGCCATTCCCAAGTACTGATTGTACTCTGGCCCAGGCATGGTCTTGAAGACCAGTTTCACAATTTTTAAAGCTAAAGGAAGAGCTGCCCACGGCAAAAGAAACGCCCAAAATTCTGACTGAAAGCCCCAAAAAACACACAGGGCAAAGGGCAATAAAGTGAGACAAGCAATTTCATATCTTCCAAAAGAAAGACCAAAGCGAGCCGCCAGTGTCATTTTATTCACTTTGCGATCACCTTCCCTATCGCGCAGATTATTGATCGCAATGAGCACAGTTGCATGAAGTCCAATTTGCAATCCTAAGATCACAGACTCAAGACTCACAGTTCTGGTTTGAATGTAATACAAGCCGCTCACAGCAATCAGGCCGAAAAAAAGAATGACAAAGAGATCGCCAAGGCCTTTATAAGCCAGAGGATATGGGCCAGCCGTGTAGCCGTAACCCAAGGCCACGGAAATCACTCCCACCACTAGGATGGGCCAGCCACCTTCCAAAACCAAGGGAATACCGCAAAGGATCGCCAGCGCAAAAAGCAAACTGGCCATCATTAGAACTTCTTTGGCCGAAAAAATTCCTGATTGAGTGACTCTTTGAGGACCGATTCGTTCTGAAGTATCGGCCCCTTTCATGAAATCGACGGCATCATTGACTAGGTTTGTTCCGATTTGAATGAGAAAACTTGCAAGAAGTGCTAACAGGCTCCACTGCCAAACCCAAGATCCCGTCTCTGAATAGGTCAACGCTGAAGCGCCAAAAATGGGAACGAGGGCAGCTGTTAAGGTCTTAGGGCGAAAAGCCAAAATCCACATCTTTATGCGATTCATCATTACAGAAGTTAGCCACTTTTTCTCATCAACATGAAGTAAAAAAATGCTATGGTGGCGCTTCGAATCAGGGAGTCCTATGGAATTAGTTATTTTTGCTTTCGGTGCCGTCGTTGGTCTCGTGATTGGATATGTTCTCAGTCAAAAGAAATTCCAATCTACCCAAGATCACCTTGAAAAAGCCATGGAACAGCGATTTGAGAATTTAGCCCATCGAATTCTGGATGATAATTCACAAAAGTTTAGCGACCAAAGCTTCAAACACCTCAATCACCTGATCGAACCCTTCAAAGAACGCTTGAAAGACTTTGAGAAAAAAGTGGAAGAGTCCTACTCCACTGAACGAGCGGAAAGAGGCTCTTTGCGTGGTGAGCTCACTCGCCTGATGGAACTGAACTCCAAAATGAGCCAAGAAGCCGAAAGCTTGTCCAGAGCCCTCAAAGGGGATAACAAAACCATGGGTAACTGGGGCGAGATGATTCTTGAAAATATTCTGGAGCGTTCGGGCCTCAGAAAGAATGAAGAGTACATCGTTCAAGGCACAGAGCTCGCTTTGAAAAATGACGAAGGCCAAAGCATTCGGCCCGACGTACTGGTGAAGCTCCCCGATGGAAAACATTTAATCATCGATTCCAAAGTTTCCCTGACAGCCTACGAAGCTTACGTGAATGCAGAAACTGACTCCGAGCAAGAAGCTGCTGCGAAAGCTCATATCGAAAGTCTTAAGCGCCATATTGATGGGTTGAGCGCTAAGAAATACCACACGGCTCAGGGCCTGGCCTCACCTGATTTCGTGATGCTCTTTATGCCCATTGAACCTGCTTTTGCTCTGGCATTTAAACTGAAGCCAGATTTACTGCAAACGGCTTGGGATAAGAACATTGCTCTCGTGAGCCCAACAACTCTCCTGAGCACTTTGCGCACGGTTGCCGCCACCTGGAAACATGAACGCCAAGAGCGCAACGCCCTGGAAATTGCGAAGCAAGGGGGCGCACTGTATGACAAATTTGTGGGTTTCGTTGAAGATCTGACTGAGCTTGGAAAAAAACTTGAGCAAACTCAGAAAGCTCATTCGCAAGTGATGAACAAGTTGAGCGAAGGTTCAGGGAATCTCATCCGCAGAGTGGAAAATCTCAAGGAGCTCGGCGTGAAGACAGATAAAAAGTTAATGCTGGATCAATAATGAAGTGGAAGATCCTCTTAGCGGCGATTGTTGCCGGCCTTAGTTATATTGGAATTGTCCGCGCTCTGGAACCTCGCTTACCACAAGACCTCGTCGCAGTTCTTTCCTCGACTGAAAAAAAAGTTCGTACAACTCTTGAAGAGCCTGTTTACACAGCACTCGAGACTCCTTACGGTTTCCAAGAAGAATTTAAAAGGGAAGACTACAGCGATCTTAAAAAATTCCAAAAAGACATCAGCGGAAAAATCAGCTTTCGAAATCTTTTTGATACTCAAATCAGTTTCGCTTCTGAAAATGCTTGTGAAATTGTTTTCACTCACTGGTCACGAGTCCTCAAGCTCGAAGAAGAGGACACTTTAGGCTCAGTGGCTGAGATTAGAACCAATCCTCGACCTTTTTATTCCTACATGACCAAAAAAGTAAAATTCTATCTGCGAAACTTGAACGAAGAACTCCCCTTCATTGAGAAGCTTTTAATTCTCTCCATTCTTGAGAAGATCGCAGAAAACCTTCTGAAAGTTCAGTCCCAGGGTCCACTCTGGAGAATTCCGCAGGAAATTCGCTCTCTTTTTCAATCTGTAGACCGCGAGAAGATTTTGCGTTCTTCAAAAGTTGCTGAAATGCGCGGGGCCGATTGTTTATTGCAAATGAGCAAAGGTTCAAAGCTGAGTCTTTCAACATACCTTGTTCAAAAGAATGTCGTTCTGCTCGATTTATGGAAAGAATGGGCAAGAGTTCTTCAAGAATGTGGGCAAAAGCAGAACTGCGAGATCAAGACTCAACTGAAAGTCTCTTTTAATCCCTTTTATCCTCTTCGTCAGTCTTACCTGAATTGGCTCGCTCCCCGCGGGAACTTTCAAGCTTTCTCTGAAAAGATCGAGTTTCTTCAAAGTTTCGAAGAGAATTAATCCGCAAAGACAAAGCGACAGCTCAGTCCTTCCACTGCAGGTCTCAGGCTTAGCCTCACTTGATCCAGGCGGAGATGTGGAGCTTCGATGAGTGCTGCCTGCATATAGGTCTTTAGAAACTGACTCAAAATCCTGTCCCTGGTCTCTGCGACCACCTCAATGGAGCCAACATTGACTTATGAAATCTGCGTTTTCGTTGGTGATTTCTGTTTCTTGTATAACAAGAAACAGAAATTCCGTACGATTTCACTTTTTTCTCTAGAGAGGTAGGTAGTTAGAGGACGGCGTTCTGCTGATGGGACTGGATG
>JBKCXY010000252.1:0-10034 GCA_046315835.1 Pseudobdellovibrionaceae bacterium
TTGCGTGTATTGTTGTTTTGAGCTGAATCAGGCACCGCTGTCGAAGGATTCTTTGGTGTTGGCGCTGCAGGCTGAGTCGCCGTCGGTGCGGCTTTTCCCATCACGGGCTGATTGTCTTTGCTTTTTCCACAAGCGACTAAAGCCAGGAAAAGAAAGCTCAACGAAACTGTTTGAAACACGGCGGCCTTTTTCATACGCACTCCTTTTGGACATTGACTCCAATTGTCTCAATAAGCAGGCCCAGTGCCAAGATCAGCCAGTGCAGAACCGATCCTGGCCGATTTCAACTGTCTACACAGTTTACATATTGCCCCTCCTGAGCCTGTCATTTTTACTTGGCAGCTCAAAATCAACCAAAGGCTTTGCGAGAACCTGATAACACCGATTTCGTCGAGGATGACGATTTAAAGTTCCTGTTGACCAATTCTCTGATTTTGAAGAAGTCGCCGCTGTTGAAGTTCAAACAGAGTTTCGAGAGCGCTTTCACAAAGGCCTCAAGGGCGGACGCACCATCTGTGAAATGATTAAATCAGGAAATCCAAAATTCTCCCCTGCTCGTTAAGCCAACTCTCGGCATCTTGATACTCAGGGCAGTGGGTTTCAACCAATTTCCAAAAATGTGCTGAATGATTCATATGCTGGAGATGGCAAAGTTCATGAATCAGGATGTAATCGCGCACAAATTCAGGCGCTCCCCACAGGCGATAATTCAGTGAAATCACTTTCCTTCGGTTACAGCTTCCCCAGCGAGACTTCTGATTTCTGAGCTTAAACTCACTCGCTTGAACGCCAATTTTCTGCTGCCACAAAGGGCTCTTGAGCAGAAGTTCACGTTCGAATTGAGTCCGGTAGTAAGCTTGAAGGGCTTCCTTGACTTGCTGCTGGCTTAAGCCCAGTTGATACTTTTTTATTGGAAAATGAAGGATCAACTGATTTTCAGAAAGGCTTCCGAATGACTTCCTCAAAACCGTGGGTGCAAATTGAAGGCAGTAGTTCCCACCATTGATAGGGAGGCTCTCTCCCTCAATGAAGCTGACTTTGGGAATTTGGCTTTCAATGATCTCCAAATTCTTAAGTCCATGAATGATCCAAGTTCTCTTTTGATGTAAAAACATCAGAATCTGCTTGGAAGAAAGGGTCCGATTAGCGTTCACATAAATAAACTGCGAATCTTTGAGATAAATCGAGAGCTTTCTACGAAAAGCCCTGCGACGAACTTTGACAGTCCAGTTTTCAAACTGTAACTCTTCTTGCTGTGAAAAAGTCCGATCTAACATCTTTCTACCAATTAGATCCAGAAGTTGTCCTTCAGGCAACTGAAGAAGCTGGATTTCGTCCCACCGGTGAATTTTCACAGCTCAATTCCTATGAAAATCGTGTGTTCGATCTACGACTTGACGGCGATGAGACGGCCTTCGGCCGAGTCATTGCTAAATTCTATCGGCCTGGACGATGGAATGCAGATGCTTTGAACGAAGAGCATCAGTTCTTGTTCGAGCTAAAGAAAGAAGGAATTCCCGTCGTGGCGCCCTTACTTCTTTCTGGGAATAAAAGCTTTCTTTCAGTTCAAGGAATGAACGTGGCATTTTTCCCTAAGTTTGTTGGCAAAATGCCCGAAGAGCTTTTAGAAAAAGACTTGTATCAGATTGGTCGCAGGCTGGCGCAGATTCATAACGTCGGTTCACGAAAAAATTTTAGTCATCGACCTGTTGTCTTGGATTCTCCTTATTCAGCTTGGGAAAATTTGGATTTCTTAGCGCCGAAAATTGCTCCTGAAGTTTTTCAAAGATACGAAACTGCTGCGATTGAAATTATCGAAAGACTTGAACAAGATCTCGATCCCGAAGCCTTCATTCGAATTCATGGTGACTGTCACCGTGGAAATCTTCTTTTTCAGAGACCTCCGGGCGGAGAAAGAGAATTTTTCTTTGTCGATTTTGATGATTGCATGATGGGACCCGAAGTTCAGGATTTTTGGATGCTTTTTGCGGAAGCAGATTCAGATCTTGAGAAAGACCTTATTCTATCGGGCTATGAAGAGCTTCGAGAATTCCCTGAAGCCCAATGGCAGTGGGCGCCCCTTCTTCGAGGTCTACGCATTTTGAATTATGCAGCTTGGATTGCTCGTCGCTGGGAAGACCCAAGTTTCCCGAAGCTTTTTCCCGAATTTGGATCCTATTCGTACTGGGCCGAAGAAACTGAAGCTTTAGAGCGAATCGCCTGGTCTTTTGCGCGGCGTTAAGGGTCGGAAATGACCCCTATCTAGGGTACACCTGCCCGTGGTTGGGTCCCACACGAATGCTCTTTAAATGAACCCCGCTAGGCCCGGAAGGGAGCAACGGTACCTTAAAGACTTTGCGATGTGGGGTGCCCAACCGCTCTTTTTCAAATTTTGAGTAGCTGGGGGAAATTTGTCCTATCAAGTGATTGCCCGAAAATGGAGACCTCAATCCTTCGATCAATTGATCGGGCAAACTCATATTTCTCAGACACTTCAGAACGCCCTCAAGAATGGAAGACTCCCTCACGCTCTGCTTTTTACTGGACCCCGTGGAACCGGAAAAACATCTTCGGCACGCATTCTTGCAAAAAGCGTCCGCTGTCCTCAGGCCGTTGATTTTGTTCCCTGTAATGTTTGCTCAGACTGTATAGATATCACGGCTTCACGATCTGTCGACGTCATTGAAATCGATGGGGCCTCAAATAATGGTGTCGATGCCATTCGTGAACTTCGCGACACTGTTAGCTACATGCCCTCCAGTGGGAAATACAAAGTCTATATCATCGACGAAGTGCACATGCTTTCCACAGCCGCTTTCAATGCCTTGCTGAAGACTTTGGAAGAACCACCGGCGCATGTCATTTTTGTGATGGCGACCACCGAAGTTCACAAAATTCCGCAAACCATTTTGTCGCGCTGTCAGAGGTTTGATTTTCGAAGCATTCCGACCCGACAGATTACGGAAAGATTAAAGTCGATTTGCACGGCTGAAAATGTTTCTGCCGAAGATGATGCTCTGTGGATTATCGCCCGGCAGGGAGATGGCTCCATGCGAGACAGTCAAAGCTTGCTCGACCAAGTGATCACTTTTGCCAATGGTCCTCTCACGCGAGAAAATGTCGTCCAAATTCTCGGTCTCACAGATCGTAGCCTGTTGCTGGAAGCGCTGTCTTCGCTGGTCCTTCGCGATGAAAAATGCATCTTCTCAGTGCTCGAAAAAGTGCAGTTGGCGGGTTACGAGCCCACTCTTTTCCTCAATGATCTTCTTGAAAACGTGAGAAATCTTTTGCTTGTGAAAGTTTCCCAAGGTGCCAAGACTCCGATTTTGGAATTGCCAGAATCAGAGCTTCGCTATTTGGCGGATCTGGCCGCGCAAGCGACCGAAGAAGATCTTCATTTGTTGTTTGATATGGCTTTGAAAGCTGCTGGCGACGCGAAACAAAGCAGTGAGCCCCGTTTGGTTTTGGAAATGGGACTCTTGAGAATGGTCAAGGCTCCGTTGATGGTAGATCTTAAGTCACTCCTGAGTGGCCAAGGACAGTTGATCGCTCAAGCAACAGCGCCTCAAATGACAGTTGCAAAGAAAGCACCGACTCCTGTTCCTGCAGCCGCGCCAAGCCCCATGAGCTTGTCTCCGACGGAACGCTGGTTAGAGTTCGTTAAGGTCGTTAGATCTTCAGATGCTCTTTTCGCAGCGAAAATTGAACACCTGATGCTGATCAGCTTCAGAGATAAGCATGTCTCTCTTGGTATTCCACCCAAAATGGTCTTTTTGAAGGATCAGTTTGCAGATGTGGCGACTCGCAAAAAGCTGCAGGGTTTTATTGATCAGATCTGGGGAGATGGCTACACTTTGGAGCTAAAGATGGGGTCTGAATCTGTTTCTGGGCTTTCTGCTCAGGCTTTGAAAGAAGCTGAAAAGAAAACCAAAGAATCTGAGATTGCTCAGAAAGTTGCAGAACATCCGTTAGTGAAGTCGGCAACGGCGGCACTCAATGGACAGATTAAATCCATTAAAAGTAACCAGATCGATAACAAGTGAGGTAGATCATGAAGGGTATGGCCGGTGGAATGTCGCAACTGATGAAGCAAGCGAATCAGATGCAAATGAAGATGAAAAAGCTCCAAGAAGATCTGGCGAACCGCACTTATGAGGGAACAGCTGGTGGTGGTGCTGTGAAAGTTACAGTCACAGGCCAGAACGTTGTCAAGTCCATCGAGATTGGTGCCGAAGTCATGAAATCTGGAGATGTTGAAATGGTTCAAGATCTTGTGATGGCAGCAACAAATGAAGCTCTGAAAACTGCGAAAGATTCTTCTTCAAAAGAGATGGAAAAAATCACTGGCGGAATGAATATCCCAGGGCTTTTCTAGATGTTGCAAATTCCTGCTTTGGAAAAGCTAGTTCACGAACTGTCGCGCTTGCCAGGCATTGGCCCTAAAACGGCCATGCGATTGGCTTATTATATCTTGAGATCTCCTGACGAGTATTCCGATCAACTGAAAGAAGCTCTTCAGCGAGTTCAAGCCGAAGTTCACGACTGTCCAAAGTGTTTCAATTACACCGATCAAGACGAATGCCGCTACTGCAAAGACCCCCACCGCATGAATGAAGTGCTCTGCGTGGTCGAAGAGCCTTCAGATATTATGCGTATTGAATCTTCAGGGGCTTTTCGTGGACGTTATCATGTACTTCACGGGGCGATTTCTCCTTTAGAAGGAATAGGACCTCAACAACTCAAGATCAAAGAGCTGATTGAAAAAGTAGAAGCTGGCTTGAATGGTAGCGGCCCGGTTGTTCGTGAAATCATTCTCGCTTTGGATGCTGATCTTGAAGGTGATACGACCGTTCTATATTTAAGTAAGCAGCTCGTGGACAAAGGTATTCGACTTTCTCGCATTGCTCATGGAATTCCTATTGGCAGCGACATTGATTACGTTGATGATAGAACTATGGGCCGAGCTCTTGAGAATCGAGTGGAAGTTTAATGTCGTTCATCAACCACAACGCTAAAGAAATTCACTGTAAGATTGTTTACTATGGTCCTTCCTTGGGTGGAAAGACGACGAACATTCAATGGGTCTATCAGAAGACCGCCGATAGCCAAGACAAAAAATTAGTCGCATTGAACACGGATATTGAACGCACTTTGTTTTTTGATTTTTTACCGCTGAATATCGGTGAAATCCGGGGCTTTAAAACCCGCTTCCATCTTTACACAGTGCCAGGACAAGTGGTGTACGATGCCAGCCGCAAACTGATCCTTAAGGGACTCGATGGAGTGATCTTTGTTGCTGATTCACAAGCAGAAAGAATGGAAGAGAATATTCAATCATTCAAAAATCTCGAACGAAATCTCCAAGCTCAGGGCTATGACATTCGAGAAATTCCTCTGGTTGTGCAATACAACAAAAGAGATCTGCCCTCAGCATTGCCCCTTTCTCAAATGCGCTTGGAACTGAATCCCTACAACTCACCCGAGTTCGAAGCTGTTGCAAATGAAGGCCGAGGTGTCTTCGAGTCCCTTAACACAGTCTCTAAAGCTATCTTACATATACTCAAAGGTGGATCTCACCTGTAATCAGTGCTATGACCCCGTCATGAGCTACGATGTCAAAGCGGAAATTCTTCGACTTAAGAAAGAAAAGAACGCCGTTCTTTTGGCCCACTATTACGAAGAAGGCGAAATTCAAGATCTCGCCGATCATGTCGGTGATTCTTTTCACCTTGCAAAGATGGGACAGCAGTCCAATTCTGACGTGATTCTGTTGGCTGGTGTTGTTTTTATGGCTGAGAGTGTGAAGATCCTAAATCCTTCAAAAAAGGTTCTTGTTCCTGATCTCGGTGCGGGCTGTTCCTTGGTAGATGAAGCCCCTTATTCTGACTACTTGAAATGGCGTTTCGAAAATCCAGATGGAATTGCAGTGACCTACATCAATTCATCAGCTGAGGTGAAAGCGATCTCGGATGTCATTGTCACTTCAAGTAATGCCAAGCAAATCGTGAGCGCTATTCCTCAGGATCGCCCCGTTTTGTTTGGGCCCGATAAAAACTTGGGAAAATATCTCAGTAAAGAGCTCAATCGACCATTTATTCTGTGGCCAGGAAGCTGCCAAGTGCATGTCCTTTTCTCGGCCCGCAGGCTTTTTGAAATGACCAACGAACATCCTGATGCTGTTGTGATTGCGCATCCAGAATGTGACCCCAGCGTACTTCAATATGCAGATGTGATCGGTTCGACATCTCGTTTGCTGGAGGAAGTTGAAAAGAATCCCGCGCGAAAATTTATTGTCGCGACAGAGACGGGTATTTTTCACCAAATGAAAAAGAAACGCCCTGAGGCTGAAATTTTACAGGCCCCAACTGGGGACACGAGCTGTGCATGCAATGACTGCCCTTATATGAAGTTGAACACTTTGGAAAAGATCATAAGATCACTGTAAAATTTGTCACCTGAAGTGGTACTGAGTGATGAGTTGCGTTTACGCGCCCAAGTTTCTTTAGATCGAATGATGGCGATCACAAGTGGCCAATCCGTACAGTGGCCTGAAAAGTTTGTTTCGCCCTAATGGATCATTTTCCTGTTGTTGCAATTCAAGATGCTCTCAAGGTCCCAGATCTTGAAATTCGCATTTCTTCTCATTGGAACGAAAAAGGCAGAGCCCAGCTCCAAGAGCACTTCATCCAGCATGCCCTTCCAGATTGGCAGACAGGGCATCTTTCTTTATCCCACACGAAAGATTTGGGGGGATATCTTTGCTCTCACAGTGCATTTGTAGGCTTCGATATTGAAACGATAGCACGTGTAAGAGAGGACCTGGTTCTGCGAGTTTCAAACTACCAGGAACTTCAAGAAGCTCCTTCTCCAGCTGCTCTTTGGTGCGCCAAAGAAGCTGTTTTCAAAGCGTTGCTGAAGCTTCAGCAACCCAAAGTGCTCTCTAGCATCCAAATTACTGGCTGGAAGACTGATTCTCAATTTGAGACATTTACCTTAGGAAATCCTGAATCCTTCGGCGTCCAATTCTCGAGAGGCCTTATATTCGAACTCGCACCTCACAGTTTTTCTTTTTTTGTCTGCCGACCTTAACTTTGGTCTAGGAAGTCCGAGAAGTATACCAGGACGAATTTGAAATGAGGTCTGTATGCAATCAAATCGCCGAGTAGCCCCCAGAAGAGACATTACACCACTTGTAGTCTCTTCCATGTCGAGCTTAGAAAATCTGGCAAAAATCGCTAAAGGCGGCGAAGTGATCGAAGCATCGATTTCTGGATTCTTAATCATGATTAAACGAGAAGATCTTGTTCCTGTTTCTCTCAGACGAAATCTGACACTGGATGAACTCGTCGGTACCAAGATTCTGATCCACCTTCCTCAAATGAACATCGAAATTTCTGGCACTATTGCAAGAACAAGATTTGTCGGCAAAAAGGGCTTTGAAATTGGCATCGACTATTCTGACGACGCTCCTGAATATTGGAGAGAATGCCTTTTGGATCTCCTCCCTGCTCCAGGGGAATTTGACACTCACTAAATCACTTCTCTAGAGATCGCCGAAGCTAGGAAGACCGTTCTCACTGACGAGTAAAATCGAGTAGTGAGGTGGAAGGAACCAACCGATGGCTTCGGCAATTCCCTGATGCTCTTGCTCAGGTGGGTTCTTCAAGCTCTCCAAAGAAATGGCCAAATCATAGTTGATGTTATCTGTGCTCATCACCAAAATCTTTGGACGCAAAATCCCCTGATCTCTGAAAAAATCTCTCAACACCTGACGAACATAAGATGGTAAATATTTTTCGGTGGGAGGACCTGCATTCACGACTTCTTGTGGATGAAATTCGACCACACCATGATTGCGTTCTGGAACTGGCATAAAGAAGAATCCTGTTTCACGGAAGTGCCAAAGCATACCGTAGGTGAAAACATAGTCGGGATACTCTTTCCCAGGATTAATTACTAAACCAATACCTCGAGTTGAGAGCCAAAAAAGAAGTTTCTGGAAGGACTCTTGCTGATCTCCTTCTGTTCTCATGAGCATGTAGGGCCAACCATCGGGTCCAGTTTGTGGCTCCATGGACATGAAAGACAGTTGGGACTGAGAAAGCGTTTGGAAAAATTGATTTTCCCAAGCTTGATTTCTTTGTGCTTCTGGGACTTGAACAAGTGATTTGAGATCCATGGGCAGCTTCTTAGCGTGGACCCAGACCTTTTGCAACATAGACCCTCGGGGGCAAAGCGATTATAATCCTCTCATGGTGCATACGGCTCAGGAATTCAAAGTAAAGGCAAAGGATAGTGCGGAACTCTTTGCTCAGTATCATGATTTGCCCAAAGCTAAGGGGCTTGTCCTCGTCACCCATGGTCACGGAGAACACTCTTCCAGTTATCACCGTTTATATCCAATTCTCCAAGATTCGGGGTACGCAGCTCTGGGGTGGGATCTGCGCGGCCATGGAAAGTCACAAGGCAAACGTGGCTACATTCAAAGCTTTGATTTATTTTTAGACGACCTTGGCACTATGGTTGAATTCGCTCAAAACGAATATTCAAATCTGAAGTTGCATCTCCTCGGACACTCGATGGGTGGCTTGATTGCCACTTCCTATCTACTTAAACACCAACCCGAGGGAATTAATTCACTCATTCTCTCCTCGCCCTTTTTTGGAGTGAGTTTACAAGTTCCACTTTTCAAAGATTTGGGAGCTATTTTGCTAGGTAAAGTTTTGCCCCAAATCACACTGTTTAATGAAATTTCTGATGAACAGCTCAGTCAAGACCCAGAAGTTCTCAAGGAATATCCCTTGGACCACTTTAGACACAATAAAATTTCTCCTGAAGTTTATATGGGCAGTCTGAGATATCAGCAGTATGTCGAACGGAACATCCAAAAACTTCAAACTCGCACCTTTATTCAAGTTCCAGAAAGCGACCCAGTTGTTTCCACAGAGACAACTCGAAAATTAGTTTCAAAAATTTCTCCAGCGCTCGTGACCTTGATCGAGTACCGAGAGCGTCGCCATGAGATTTACAATGATATTGGTCGACAGAAAGTTTTTTCAGATCTGAAAAATTTCTTACTTCGTCTTTAAGTGTGCAGGTTCACTTCGAATGGACGTGGAAGTCTCATCTGAAACCAAGCTCCAAACTCACTTAGCAAGCAAGATAGAACCCCGCAACAACTTTGAAAATGGCTATACAAATGGATTTACAGAACGTAGGAACGGGGAAATTTAAAAACTACCTATTGAGAGTGCTAACTGCTTGTCTTTTTAGGAATTTTTGACCTTACCAACAGTTGCGTGAGGAGAACCGGAGAACCAAAAAACAGCGGACAAAAGTGGTAGGGAGTACAGGATTCGAACCTGCGACATCCACCTTGTAAGGGTGGCGCTCTACCAACTGAGCTAACTCCCTAAAAAACGAGGCCCTTTGATATCAAAAACAAAGGGCCAAATGCAAGCGATTAATTGTCTTTTTCTATTCTAAGTTACATCGGCCATTGGCGTCGTTAGACACCTTGGTTAGCCGAGTCGCCACAGCAGCTCTGTTATCCCAAATAGGGCTCATGGCCAACATATAGACAGTTCTTGGTGTCGATGTTTTGTCTTTCATTTTCATGTCAGCACGATTGAAAACATGAATTCTCATATCGTAAGTGCCGACAAATCCACCAGACATCCGAGCTCGAACGACTCTTGAGCGTTCAAAGCCCACACCACTAGACTTCAGCTCGCAAGTAACTGGATCAAATTCTCGCACATTAAGAACTCGATCATTATTTGCCTGACGAACTGTCTTAAAAGCAAAGTAAGTCACACAACCATCAACTTCTGCGGCCCATGTTCCTTGGATGCCTCTCCATGGGAACTCAAGCTCTTTACCGAATGGCCAAGGATCAACAGGACCGTCGTCTCCACGAGTCATCACCTGCGCAGGTACGCACATTCCCTGAGCTGACGCCATTGAGGCAATACCCAAACTTAAACCCATCACACAAAGTTAGATATTTTCGAACTTCACTAAGCTTCCATCCT
>JBKCXY010000253.1:0-13551 GCA_046315835.1 Pseudobdellovibrionaceae bacterium
AAGTATAATCCTGCCGGCTCCGGATTTGGGCGAGGGCCTGGCCCCACCGTCATGACCATTCCCCAATTAGGAAACCTGCAAGTCGGATCTCAAATTTGCTACGAAAGCCTTTATCCGGACTTCTCTGCTGAGCTGACCAAAAAAGGGGCGCAAGTTTTAGTGAATTTAACAAATGATTCTTGGTTTGGCCCTAGCTTCGAACCTCAACAGCACTTGGAAATGACCCTCGCACGAGCCATTGAAACCAGACGACCCCTCATTCGTTCAACCAACACAGGCATTTCCACTGTGATGGATGCAGCAGGGAGGCGCTATGAAGCTTCGCCTCTTTTTAAACAGTGGGTGGGGTTTTATGAGATTCCCTATGACTCCAAGCCGGCGCTGACAATTTACACTCAATTCGGATCTTGGCTTCCCGGGCTGGTTGTTTTATTACTGGCTTTTGCTTTGATTCGAGGAAGAGCGCGTGAAACATCTTGATTGGTTTGAAACTCTAAAACATTTGCAGAGCTTCGCGACCAGCGGTCGGGCAAAGATGCGCTTGGGTGACCTCCAAGCTTGCTCGACTTCCCAAGAAGCTGTTCAATCCATCGAAGATGTTTTTGATGCGGCTGAAATTTTAGGTTTGGGCCAAAGACCCTTCATGGAATCTTTGGACCTCTTCGAGCCTTGGTTCACTCGCATTAAAAAAAATGCTGTTCTCAAAACCATAGAGCTCAAAGATGTTCGCCACTTTTGCCTGGAAGCTCTCGCCCTGCATGAGCTTCTGATTCAAATGCCGAACGAATGGAGTCGCAAGATCCAAAGCCAACTGATGGATGCTTCCGAACCCCTCTCCGCCATTGATCAAATTCTAACCCCCGGTGGCGAAATTCGTTCGGATGCCTCTGAGACTCTCTATCGCCTCTTCCGAGAAAAAGAAAATCTCTCTCGACAAATTGAGACTCTGCTGGATCGACTGGTGAAGGATTTTGATATGCAACCGGCCCTTCAGGACAAGTATGTCACCACTCGCGAAGGGCGATGGGTTCTTCCAGTAAAATCAGGAAAGCAACACTTCATGCCTGGCGTGATCCACGGTAGCTCTCAGACGAAACAGACTGTGTTTATGGAGCCCGAGTCGGTTGTCCCTGTGAATAATCGATTGCGACAAGTCGAAGTCGAGATTGAAGATGAAATTGAAAGACTTCTCACTGAACTCTCTCTTTACCTCGGGGGACTGAAGTTACAGTTCGAGAGCTCCGTGCAGGCCCTTGAAGTGGCTGATCTCGTTTTTGCAAAAGCTCAACTGGGGCAAAAACTGCAAGCGCAAAGATTCCAATTTTCTGAAAAAGATATTTTACTGAATGACTTGAGACATCCGCTTCTGGTGATCTCACAAAAACCAGTGGTCTCTAACTCTGTTCAGCTTGATGATAGAAAATCAATCCTTCTTCTTTCGGGACCCAACGCGGGCGGAAAAACAGTTCTTTTGAAGTCGATTGGCCTTGCCGCGCAAATGGCTCGCTGCGGACTTCCGATCTGTGCAGCAGAAGATTCCCAGCTGCCTTTTTTCAAAACCATTGAAATGGCGATTGGGGATGCTCAAAATGTGGGGGCTGAGCTCTCCACCTTTGCAGCTCACTTGCAAATTCTAGAAAAGTCCCGAGAACTGAAGGGCTTTGATCAACTGATATTGATTGATGAAATTTGCGGAGCAACGGATCCCGAAGAAGGCAGCGCTCTTGCACGAGCTTTTATTGAATCCTATTCTGCACATCAAGTTTTTGGGATCATCACTTCCCATCTTGGCCCCTTAAAGACCGGGTGGAAGACTGAAGACGCCGTCCTCAACGGCTCCATGGAGTACGATTCAAAAACGGGACGCCCCACTTACCAGTATATTCCTGGAGTTCCCGGCGACTCGATGGCAATCCAAACGGCGAAGCGCGTGGGAGTTCCCTCAGCGATTTTAGATCGTGCGGTGGAATTGCTTTCCCCCGAGACTCGCCGACGGCTGTCTGGGCTTGAAGAAATCGATCAACTCAAAATGGACATGAATTCCCTTCGCGAGAAACTCAAAAAAGACCAAGTGATCGCACAAACAACCAGAGAGCGTTTCGAGAAACTCTCAGAAAAACTGGAAAAAGAAAAAGAGGATATTCTCTCCAAAGTGCGGCGCCAAGCTGAAAAGAAAGTTGAAGAACTTCTCTCTCAAGCCAAAGCCGAGCAAACTTTTAAAAAGCATTTAGAGTTGCAAGAGATCAAAAAAAATCTCCCCGAAATCGTTAAATCTAAACCTGGAGCAAGCCTCTCCCAAACAGGCCTCCCAGACACAGCGGATGAGTTTGGAAAGCGCTTCCCTCCGGGATCTAAGGTCTTTGTGCAAAACCTCGGACAAGATGCCATCATTCAAAGCACGCCCAATGCGAAAGGTGATGTGATGATTCTTTCCGGCTCCCTCAGGCTCACTTTGCCTTGGAAAGATCTAAAGCCTGCAAGCAGTCCTCATAATCCCACCAACGAGATTTTGCGCAAATCGGGCCAAGGTCAAATTTCGTTCATCGACCAGGATCGTACTCTCGATTTCCGAGGGAAAACCGTGGAAGAGTGCTTGAGCCAACTGGAAATTGAATTGGATCAAGCGGCGGTTAGAAAAGAAGATCGGATCAAAATCATTCATGGCCATGGGACCGATGCTCTGAAAAAAGCAGTTCGCACTTACCTTTCCCGCAGTGTGTACGTGAAAAAATGGAAAGCCGGCTCGCCTGAGCAAGGCGGAGATGGCGTCACTTGGGCAGAACTCACCATCGATTAAACCTCAGTGCCCAGAACTCCCTCGCCAGCTGTCAATTCCAGTGACGTCTCACCTTGAGAATGTCTCAAAATCACCCCTCGAATGCCCTGTAAATAGCTGTATTTATTGGTTATTTTTATTCATTTCAGGCTGAGACGTGGCACCTCGATTGCTCTGACTAGAGGGTGACGGGGGAATTTATGGGAACATTAAAGACACAAAAAGTTTTATTAGTGATCGTGATGATGGCACTGCTCTCTGCGTGCGGAAGCCAAACACAAAGCACTGATCAGTCTTCAACCAACACAACTCTGGCCACTGATCTTTCAGGCAAGGCCATTGCCTACTGCACTTCGGAAAAAAATGTTTCCTCTGAGCTGGGGATCAAGGCCATGGCTTTCTTAACGGGAGCTGGCGCCATTGACCCAAGCCGAGTTCGAGTTCGCTTAAGCAAGGTCCCTTCTGCTTTTTCGACTTCTGATATGTCGGTGGAATTTTATAAATGGACAGCCACTGCGGAAGGCTATGTCTCTTTAGATTCTTCACCTTTAGATTTTTACGTCAGAAATGCTCGCAACAGTTTTCAGCGCATCGGTTACCGCATTAGCTCATTTGACCCCTCGAAAACTGAGATCAAATATGACTACTTGAGCGCTTCTGATATCCAGGAAATCGTGAGCTATAACAATATGGAAGTTGGCACCGGCAATACCTCAAGACACTTGAACAACAATATGGACGCCTCTCAAGCAACTTCATTCTTCGCTCAAACGGATTTCGAGATTGTGCTCAATGATGCCGCTCGCGCCTATAAAGCTCTTCGTGTCGTGATCCGCTCAAGCACAGGATCTGTGATTGTCGAAGAAGATGTTTTGCTCCCTGAATTCTATGCCGATGTGGCCGCTTACCGAGTTGGAAAACCTGATTTCCTGATCAACATCCACCCCAATAAAGACAAAGAAGGTCAGGGTTGGAGCCAAGATCAGCTGAAGTCCTTCCTCCATGCGAGCTGCTACTAATGTGAGGACTCCTGAACCACTTCGTCCGCTTGCAAATTCTCTCCATGACGATAACGCTCAATGAGCGTTTCGTCATTTGTAGGGAACGAAAACAGCAGTGTGTGGACTGCTGAATTGGCATCTTCGGCAGTGACAGCAATATAGTGAAAGTCCTTGATCCCATGATCGGGAAACTCCTTAATAAAGGTCACCAGAGTCTGCCCATCATGAGCTGAAGTTCGCCAAATCTCATCAGCCGATTCGATCGTCTCCTCTCGAATCTCATTTCCCAAACTTTGAAATTGATCAAAAGCCACATCGGCTTCCGATCTCAGTTTCAGCATGGAAAGAAAGAGACCCATGGACAAAGGGTCCCCTTCACTCAGGGAATCCCCATCGATGGCGCCAAAGCTCACTTCTTCAAAAGTTCGGTCATAGACGAGGTCTCCACGCCGATATCGAGTGACCAATTCTAAATTCCGGCTGACAAAATGGAAAAAAATGAACGTGGGCTCATCTTCATCCGAAACGTAAGTCACAGCCACGTGGTAAGCTTGAAGATCTTCGAGGGGCCGAATGAAGTGAAAGATCGGAAAGTCTTTCAGGGTCTTCGCGTCATGCCAAATCTCTGCCGGCTCATCCAGAGTGAGATCCAAAGTTTCATTGATGTTCTCAATGTCCTCTTCACGAAGATCATTCTCAATGGACTGACTAAACTCATCGTACTCTTTTTCAAGCTTTGCCACATGAGGACCAAAGAACTCATAAAGGTCTTTTTCAGAGCGGAAGACCAATCCCGCACTGCGATCGATGACGATTTCTTTCTTCGCTCGGAGTCGGATCCCTTTGTTCTTCAATTTTTTATGCTTTCGCGCAGGAACTTTAGATTTAGCCATGCCCCACACTAGGGGAGATTCATCGGGTGGTCATGATGAGGCTTGTCAAATTCGGAGGGATTTTTCTTGCAACTCTGCGTTTCTGTTCTCAAGATTAAGTTAAGAGAATTTAAGATTTTTTCAGGAGGAAAGAATCTCTTACGGAGAACACGGAGGTCTCTGGATGAATTCCAACAAGCCCGGCAAACCAGAAAAAGCAGAAGCCAATGCTCAAAATTCGATTCAAGAAAAAAATCTTGAAAAGATGGAAGCTCTCTTGAAGCACTCAGCGATGGGTGTTCATATTTTATTCGACAATTCCTCCATCGCAAAAGTTCTCCGCTCAGCAAAAGACGACAAAGACTTTTTTGATTTCAACAAAATGAAAAAAGTCCAAGATTCGATGACTGAGCTCATTGCCAAAAAGACTTACTTTGAAAAAATGGATTACCTGAGAGACCTCGATGAAGAGTCTTTTGAAATGCTCGTGAGAACCTATTTTCATATCGTTGAAAATACGGTTCGCCAGACGAACGACCTGAATCACTAATCTTTCTCTCATCATCAACCGATGAAGGAGCATGAAATATTGGCTCCTTTTTTTTGCATTCTTGAGCTCAGCAGAGTACCGAGTCTTCCAATTGGAGATCAGTCACCCCGAACGCCCTGAGGAGAAAAAAGTCATCCTGTCCAACTTGGACCCCGAACAGTATGTGGGCTATTATAACTTGCTGCCCGGCGAGACCATTGTCTACATAGACACTTGGATGTGCCGAGGAAGAACCAATGGCCAAGACTTCTGCGCCAATCCGAAAGCAGCTCCACCCCCCGCGGAAGCGGCCCTCCCCACCGATAGCCCAGCTTCACCTGACAATCTTTGATTAATCACCACAGCTCAAGGCCCTCCTGCTATACTGTGAGAGCGAGGAGGACAGGATGTCTTCAGAACTTTCTTCAGTGCAGAGAAAGAACTCTCAGGATCTTCAAGAGATTCAAAAAGAGTATCAACAAAAACGGAAAAAAATGATCTCTCAGCAAGAGTCCCAACTCGCAGAGCTGAGAGAATCCTATGATCAAAGAAAATCCGAAGTCCAAGAATCCAGTGAAGCTGCCGTGAACCACATTCGCTCGCAAAGTCGCGAGTCTCTCAAGAGTCTTAAAGCTGATGGCGAGCAACGCTACATGACCCAAAAGGAAGCGGATACCCAAAAAATCGAAAACTTAAGAAAACAAACAGATAAGTCCGCTTCTTCCCTCGATCAGCGCCTCAAAGCGAAGCAGGAAACTGTTCAAACTCAGATTTCTGAGAACGACAAGCGGAGTGAAGAAATCCGAAATAAGCAGAACGAGGAAACTCGAATATTTCTCAATAAACAGCAAGGAGAAGCTCAAAAAGCTCAGAGAAAAGCGAAAGAAGAAGTCACTCAAGTTTATCAAGAGCACAACGAGGAAATTGAAAATATTCAAGAGCGCACCACTTCCCAGCGCAATAAAATGAATGAGACTTTTTCTGAGGAGTACAAAAAGGAATACGATCGCAGAACTGAAATGATGGATCAGCAAAGATTTTCTACTCAGAAGGACATCAAGAAACTTCAGTCCCGAAATGCTGAATCGATCGAGAAAGAACGTCAGTTTGGCGAGCGAGAAGTCAATCAAGTTCGGACTCGCTACCGTCAAGAGTACGCTCAAGAAAAACTGGATGGTCAGCTCCGCGTCTCACAAAAACAACAAGAGAATATGGATCGTTTATCCTACGAGCATGAAGCCGGACAGAATCGCCAAGAACGCCTGAGACAAGAGTATGAAAAGCAAGTTGCGACGACAGCTCGCTTTGGTGAAAAGCGGATCAAAGAAAATGAAGATCGAACTGAGCGCGTGATTAAAAATCAAGAAGAGCAGTTTAAGAATGAATTTGAAAAAAATCAGCAAGTCTATGAAGTTCACAAATCTGAACTCGATAAAAACTATGGAACAGCCTATGCTCGGAACAAAAAGGTTCAAGAGCAGAATCTTCAACTTCAACGAGAGAAACACGACCAAAACTACAAGAATTTGGTGAAAACTCAGAATGATTCCGTTCGAGTTCAACAGATGATCAATGAGCGCGCTATCATGGATCTCAAAAACCAAAATCTCGTGGATAGAGAAAAGTTTGAATCACGTGGTGCAGACCCTTTCTATCGTATTGCAAACCCTTCCTCGCATTTTGCAGAAACTGATACGCACTATGTGTTAAGAGCCTATATCCCTGAGCATGAAAAGAATAACATCAAGGTCCGCGTTCAAAATGACAAAGTCTCAGTGGTGGGGAATAGAGAGTTTTCGGATAAAGTTGAAAATGACAATAAGAGCTTGAAAACAAACTCCTATCAAACATTTCGTGAAGAATTTAAATTTGAAAAACCCGTTCTTCATAGCAGCGTTTTTCAAGAGCGCAACGGAGACTTTGTTGAATTTAGAATTCCTAAAATGGGGATCAATTTCTCAAAGAAAGTTTAAACTTTCATCAGATAGCGAATTTCGCGCATCAAGAACTGATGCTTGGCTTGAAGCTTTTCAAGCTTCGATAAATTAGAATCGAGCTGCTCGACCAAAGAAACTTCACGAACAGGAACTTCATCCATTTCGAAATAGCTCATTTGTCCGAGCGAACTCTCGATCGCGACGGAAGATGCCGGATTCACTTTTTTTGGCATTTCGATCACTGAGCTATTTGTTGTTCTCATGGTTTGGTTCTCCCAGTTCTTTAGTCTAGGCAGGATTCAAAAACGGCCTCAACTTAAATGTTCTTACATATAAAACTTACAGCTTTGTCAAAACTAGTACTCACACTGCATGGCCTCAGCATCCGTTGTATTGAGGCTGGTTCTCTTGGTTTGGCTTGCCAAATAGGTACCCATCACACTGAGCTGCCCCGATTGAGAGTCTCTTCCATCCTCATGCTTGAGTCCCAGGAGATGCCCGAGTTCGTGCAGTAGTAAAGACTCCATATGAACTTGGCGATAACCCTGCGGATTGTCTTGGTAAAATGTAAAATCTTTGCCGTTCAAACGAATGTCAGCCTCTTGGATCTCGTAACCCACCCAGTACACACTCGTCCGAGCTTGCTCATCAGGGCGACTGCCATCCCATTCGTTCATGAGAGAGATCATATTCACATTGTCTTGCCGCGGAGTTGCCGAACCCCCAGCATTGGTCGCGACGATCTTAAAGAGACGTCGGCCGGCCGCTGTTTCCCAAGTTTTCATAGCATTTTCAAGGGCGGGATAGAATTCCTGCGGGAACGAGGAATGAATCGTTAAAGGGACAGGCACTGCATTCTTCCAGGAGATTCTCTCTCCATAGACGTTTTGAACAAAGCCACAAGGCGCCTGCTCTTTATTGGTCGGAGCACAGGCCAAGAAGCTTCCCATGGCAATACCCACAGTGATGGACAATGAAAGCCATTTTTTCAACTGACACCTCACACCTGAGCCTTAAGGCAAGAGTGAGTCCAGGGCCTCTCCAGCTAAACCCTCGAAAAGACTTAGGTATCTGTGATGTGTTTTTGTCTCATCTTGAGACATTTTTTCTAGAAAACGACAGCGGACGTCGGCACCCGGTACCGCCACCGAATAAGCCCCTGATTTTATTCAACTTCAGTGGTGTCAAAGCACTCAACACCCCAACGCCTCAAAGAGTCACTGGTGACAGGTCGCCACCACAGCTCGCTAAAAGTCTGGAATTATTAGATTTTCTTATGCAAGAAAAGTTTGGCAAGAGCCTTGCTCTAAGGAATGACAAGCGTCCGGCACTCACCTCAAATCGCGGATTCCCGAGGGCCACCATCCCATCACACATCCTTTCTTTGCAGGAAGGAGAGCTGAAAATGCTCTTCCCTTCCCGTCCGCGCAAAGAAGGCCACTTAGAGATACTATAAATTTTTGTTATGGATAAAGAGAAAAAGGTGCCCTCAAAGGCCCCTTACAGCGCCATCCGGTAGCCAACGCCACGAACGGTTTCAATCGTATCACCCATCTCCTTGAGCTTCTTCCTGAGAGAAGCCATATGGACATCGATGGTTCGATCGGTCACATTCAAGTTCCCGAGAGCTCTTTCTCTGAGTTTATCTCGCGTGAGCACGAGCCCTGACTGCTTTAACAACTCGACGAGGATTTTAAACTCCGTCAAAGTGAGAGCAATCTCCTGCCCCTTCAAAAGAACTTTGTGAGCGGCAAAATCCACATTGAGATCTTTCACAACCAAATTTTGCTGTTGAGATTTGTGAGCTGCTTTTGATCTGCGAGCCAAAGCATTCGCCCGAGCGATCACTTCACGAATAGAGAAAGGCTTCGTCACGTAATCATCAGCACCCATCTCCAATGCTTCGATCTTTTCAGCTTCCCCATCGAGCCCTGTCACCATCATCACGGGCACTTCAGAAAAGCGCGCTGAAGAGCGAATCTCTTTCATGATCTCTTTGCCAGATTTCCCTGGCATCATTTGATCCAGAATCACGAGTGTTGGCTGGAAGGACTCCATAACCTCAGCGACTTGAGAACCATTAGGAAGCCCCCAAGCTTGGCAGCCGCTTTCGATAAACTGAGTCGTGAGAAATTCTCGAATCTCTTGTTCATCTTCAATGACCAACACGCGAAGAGTTTCTTGATTCATAGCGCTCCCATGTTGAGGGTTAATCGTCTTCTGCTTCAAAGTATCTTGGGAGTTCAATAATGTTTCAATCATGAAATCATCATCCTGCTTTTTCAGTAGGAAGTAAAATTAAGGTTGTGTTAGGCAGAACTGCCGGTGGACCTGCATTACGACGATAGCCCAAGAGCCGAAATGACTCCGCTGATTCAATCAGTGCATGGAGCTTTTTCGGAGACTCTCTTTGAGACTTTCTAATTCCTGAGGCTTCACTTCGTATCGACGACCACACATCTGACACTGAACTTCTGTGTCCTCTTTTTGCGCGATCATTTCTTCAAGGTCAGTAATTCCTAAGGTCGACAATGCCCCTTTCACTCGCTCGGGTGTGCAAGGACAAAAGTATTTCATGTCAAAAGGGTGGGGCAATTCTGTGAATGGAATTCCCTCCAAATAGGGGCGCACGAACTCTTCTGGGGACTGCCCTGAAAGAATGAGCTTTGAAACGGCCTCTTTCTGGGTGTCAGCATTTTTTTGCACTTTATCAACAACGGCTTCCTCCACACCAGGCATGACCTCGAGAAGTAAGCCACCCGCGGATTTCACTTTTCCATAAGAATCTAAATAAACTCCGAGGCTCACCAAAGAGCGGATTTGATGGGACTGGTGCAAATAATGAGCAATATCCTCACCCACCTCTCCGGAGACCATTTCGACCGTTCCATAAAAAGGCTGCTTTTGAAACGGCTGCTGCCGAGAGATCGTGAGCTGGCCAAACCCAAGAGCTTTTTTGAGATTGAGAAAATCTTCTTCATGAGGGGCGATATACTCGGGATGAGGGCAATAAGCTCTGACTTGCCCCTCAAAGTTGGATTGAGCGTAGAGACTTCCCAGGGGCCCATTCCCCTTCAGAAGAATTCCCACCTCTTGACCGGGCTTCAGCTGACTCGACATCAACAGGGCCCCGACCATCGCTCGTCCCATTCCAATGGTGGCGAGAGGCATGGCGTTTTGTAGCTTTTGCATCTCTTGAACAACTTCCGTTGCATCAACAGCTGCGACTCGAATCGTTAAATCATTAGTGACAAAGCGATGGACTCTCATAACGTTCCGTGACGCTATCATTCAGAGGTGCCCATCTCAAGAATTTTTGTCAGAATGGAAGCATGGAATTTATTCTCCTTCGCCATGCGGAAAAGCAAAGTGGTTTTCAAGAGGACCCGCCTCTCACAGAAAAAGGCCTTCTACAGGCACAAGTCTTAAGTCGACTCATACTCGGCTCTGAATTACCTCAGCCGTCACGACTCCTCGCTTCCCCAAAGAAGCGAGCCTTGCAGAGCTTGGAAGCTGTGGCTCAGAAGCTCGGACACAATGTCGTGATCTCTCAAGACCTGCTTGAAAGAAAAGATAACGAAACCCGAGACGAGTTTCGATCCCGCATCCAACGCTTTCTGCAGGAGATACCCAAAGCCACTGGTGTGACCTATGTTTGCTCCCATGTGGATTGGATTTTCGAAGCTCTGAAGCTCCTCCCCTCTGATGCGGACCTTCAAACTTTACCTTATCAATCTTGGCCCACAGGTCACTATATGATCTTTGAGTGGGACCACGGCCTTTGGCGATTTATCAAACAAGGAGATTTACAACCATGATCATTCGAAACATCTGGGGCGTTGGACGCAATTTTGCAAAACATGCCGCTGAAATGAATGCAGACTTACCCAAAGAGCCCATGATCTTCCTCAAAGCGGGTTCTTCAGCCTCTGTGAATTCCACTGAAATTGAACTCCCCTACTGGGTCGAAGATGTTCATCACGAAGTGGAGCTGGCTCTTAAACTTTCGAACCACTTGCATGTGGTGGAAGCGGCCGTCGCCCTCGATCTCACAGAAAGAAAACGTCAAACCGAGGCCAAAAAAAATGGCACACCTTGGACCATGGCCAAATCCTTTGATGGGGCCTGTCCTGTGTCCGCGTTCTTCATGGTGAGAAAACTGGAAGAACTTGAAAAATTGACTATCCGCCTCACAGTGAATGATGTGCTTAAACAAGAGGCATCTCTCTCAGAGATGATCTTTAAACCCGCCCAGCTGCTAGAATACATCAGTGAACACTTCCCTGTTTGCGCAGGGGACTTGATTCTCACTGGCACGCCCGAGGGCGTCGGCCCCCTTCAAGCCGGGGATATCGTTCGAGCAGAAATCAAAGGCGAAATCAGCCACACCTGGAAAGTCACCCAAGCAAAAAAACGCGAAGTGTCGAATCCCTCTTGAGTTTTCACTTTAGACAAGCGAAACTCCCCGCGATTTTCATCATTTTCAAGGGAGTTCTCGCATGGACACTCAAGCGCAAATCCGAGCTCGAGGCGAAGAGATTTTGAAACGTATGGAGGGACAAAGCAAAGTTTCTCTTTTCAGCAAAGATTTCTGGTATGGATCCATCATGGACTGGTCCATGAAAAACGAACAGTTCAAGACTCAAATGTTTCGCTTTGTGGATGTTCTTCCTTCTCTGGGCTCAGGCAATGAAGTCGCCAGACACTTGAAGGAATATTTTTCTGAAGGCGGCGAACAACTTCCTTCTGTCTTCAATGTGGGCTTAGGCTTAGGCTCTCTCGCTCCTTCTTTGATGGCGGGCGCGATCCGCAAGAACGTCACTCAGATGGCAAAAATGTTCATCACGGGCGAAAGCCCCGATGAAGCACTTCCGGTTCTCAAGAAAGCTCGTAAGAACAAAATGACTTTCACCGTGGACATTTTGGGCGAAGCCACCCTCAGCGAAAAAGAATCTCAGGACTACACTCGAAGATATTTGGAACTGATTTCTTGGCTCGCCAAAGACGCGACTCAATGGGAAGAAGTGCCTCAAATTGACCGCGACCACCAAGGGAGCATTCCCAAAGTGAACGTGAGCGTGAAGCTCACCGCTCTCTACTCACAAATCAATGACAGAGCCTGGGAGCACACCAAAGACACTCTGAAAGAACGCTTGCGCCCAATCTTGAGACTGGCGATGCAACACGGTGTTTTTATTAACTTGGACATGGAACAGTACTCTGTGAAGCACCTCACACTCGAAGTTTTCAAAGAACTTCTGATGGAAACTGAGTTCAGATCCTATCCTCATTTTGGCTGTGTCATTCAAGCTTACTTGAGAGACTCCCATCAAGACATCAAAGACCTTTGCCATTTTGCTCAAAGCCGCGGAACTCCGTTCACGGTTCGACTGGTCAAAGGCGCTTATTGGGATTATGAAACCATCGAAGCGGAACAGAGACGCTGGTCCATCCCCGTTTACACGGTGAAGGCCGAGTCTGATGCCAACTACGAAACTTGCGCAGAGACTCTATTGAAAAACTTTGCTCACATTCGTGCGGCCCTGGCTTCCCACAACGTGCGAAGCCTTGCGGCCTGTATGGTGATGGCAGAAAAAATGGGAGTTCCCAAAGAGGGCTTCGAAGTTCAAATGCTGTACGGAATGGCGGATCCCATCAAGCGAGCTCTTGTGGATATGGGCTACCGCGTGCGTGAGTACGCTCCGGTGGGTGAGCTCATTCCAGGCATGGCTTATCTTGTTCGTCGACTCCTTGAAAACTCGTCGAATGAATCATGGCTCAGAGCCAAGTTTGCTGAAAACACATCCACAGAAAAACTCTTGAGAGATCCCAAAGAAGGCCTCACGCCGACCACAGGGGAACTGAAAACGGAAAACCGTTTCTACAATGAAGCAATGCTCGATTTTGCGCTGGAAGAGAATCGCGAGCAAATGAAAGAAGCTCTCACTCAGTTCAAAAAAACTTTGGGGGCTACTTATCCCCTACATATCAATGGCAAAGATATTAAGACATCGAGAACACTGCCCCGAGAAAACCCATCAGACAGCTCCCAAATTCTGGGACAAATTTGCCTCGCCAGCACCACTGAGGCCGACCTTGCTCTGCAAGCCGCAAAAACGGCTTTCCAAAGTTGGAAGAAAGTTTCTCCCGAAGATCGTGCGAAGATCGTGGATCGCTTGGCTGATCTGATGCTGCGAGATCGCTTCAAACTGATGGCCGAACAAATTTTAGAGACAGGAAAGCCTTGGACCGAAGCTGACGGTGATGTCACAGAAGCCATCGATTTCTGCAGATACTATGCGCGCCACATGCGTGAGCTCGCAAAACCTCTGAAAGTCGGCCAAATTCCGGGCGAAGCTTCTCATTACATCTATCAACCTCGGGGTGTGACTTTGGTGATTGCACCTTGGAACTTTCCTCTCGCTATCATCACGGG
>JBKCXY010000254.1:0-1564 GCA_046315835.1 Pseudobdellovibrionaceae bacterium
AGATATTAAGTCAGGCACCCAAGCCTGTTGGACCAAAGCCGCAGAATAAGAACCCCAGGAACAACGACAAACCAAAGAAGTAATCTGAAACTGACTCAAAATCCTGTCCCTTCAGCAGAACGCCGTCCTCTAACTACCTAACTCTCTAGAGGAAAAAGGGAAATCGGACGGAATTTCTGTTTCTTGTTTTACAAGAAACAGAAATGACCAACGAACACCCAGATCTCATAAGTAAATGTTGGCTCCATTGAGGCGGTAGCAGAGACCAGGGACAGGATTTTGAGTCAGTTTCAGATTACTTCTTTGGTTTGTCGTTGTTCCTGGGGTTCTTATTCTGCGGCTTTGGTCCAGCAGGCTTTGGCGCCTGAGCCACTTCATTGAGCACCAAAATATCCTGAACGGCGTGGCTCGAGCCCATGCCCTTTTGCTGCTGTGGACGGAAGCCCCGCAGCTTTTTACTTTGACTCGTATCGCGCTCAAGGTGCTCTGTCACATCAATGGTGATCGGACCAAAACATCTCAGCTGACAAGACAAGCGCCTTTGATCGATGTAATAAGAAGATCCAATCAAATTGATCTCCGCCTTCGAGGGCGGAAGCACATTGTGCTCCCCTTCTTTGATTTTGATTCGGCATTCCGCACAGCTGGGAACTCCATGACAGATGCTCTTCACATCAATGTTATTTTCATGACAAAGCTGAAGGACGCTTTTGTTGGGATCGATTTCAATTTCTATATTCTGGGGAAGAACTTTCATTTTCATCGAACTGTCACTTTCGCAAATTTCTTTTTGCCCGCTCGCACGGTCAGAACTTCTCCGGCTTTGAGACTCAGTTTCAGTTTGTCATCCTCAATCTTAGTCCCATTGATTTCCACAGCTCTCCCCTGCACCAAACGGCGCGCTTCTGAAGCACTGGGCGCAAGGCCTACTTGATTCAAGAAATGGCAAACCCAAATGGGTTCGGCGGGGACACCGAAATCCACTTCAGGCATTTCATCTGGCAAACCTTTTTCAACGAACATTCGATGAAACTCATCTTCTGCAGCTTTTGCTTTCTCTGCCGAATGAAAGCGAGTGATCAAAGTTTTTGCCAAACTCACTTTCACATCCCGCGGATGCTGAGTGCCTGACTTAAGATCTGACCTGATTTTCTCTATTTCAGCGGGAGTTAAATCCGTGAGCAGTTCATAGTAGCGAATCATCAACTGATCTGAGACTCGCATGGTCTTCCCAAACATTTCTCGAGGCGAATCAATAATGGAAATATAATTATCCAAAGACTTGGACATTTTATTCACGCCATCAAGACCCTCAAGAATTGGCACCGTGATGACCACTTGCTGTTCGTTTTGGCCATAGGCTTTTTGCAGCTCACGGCCGACCAACAGATTAAACTTTTGATCTGTCCCCCCAAGCTCCACATCACTCTTCAAATGGACCGAGTCATACCCTTGGCACAAGGGATACAAAAACTCATGAATACCAATGGGAATATGGGCCTGAAATCTTTTTGTAAAGTCATCGCGCTCAAGAAGCCTTGCCACCGTGTACTGGGCAGAAAGT
>JBKCXY010000255.1:0-6797 GCA_046315835.1 Pseudobdellovibrionaceae bacterium
CCTCGTTACTTCCTCTTCCGGAAATTCAGGGTGGTTGGACTTCATGGGCTTTTCCCTTTCGCTCCAAGGCCCGTGCGACATCTGAAAATCCGAGAAGGTTCCAGTGTTCACTGGGACGCGCTGGTCGCCTTTGTGCAACGACGAAATCAGTATCGCCCTTTCACCACGGCCTGGAGCGCCGAAAGCCTTCAAAGCAAGATGAGTCGATGGCCGGGATTTCAGCTCTCAGATTTTCTCATTGCTTTCGATGCGCAAGAAAACATCGTGGGTTGCCTGGCTCCGTGGTCCTCTGAAGGTCATCAGGATTTCATGCCGCTCAGTTACGGACTCAAAGCTCATAATTTTCGTCAAGCGCTCAAATTTTTGAATGTGGTCGGTATGACTAAAAAACTCACCAAACCTCGTTCTCGAACTGGTCAGGAAGCACCTTTGTCTTTTCAATTTTTAACGAACATCTGTGTGGACAACGAAGATGTCTTTGATTCGCTCTTGCAGGTCGCCTTCCGTAAAGCGAGAAAAGATCAGTTTTTGGTTTATGCTCATTGCGATGTGGATTACCGCTTGAACCCCCCGGGCCACTGGATTCACTCCACGATCCCTCACGCTCTGTATGCTGTCCTTCCACCTTCTGCCGCCGTCCCTGATTTTCTCTCGCCCAGCTTGAATTTAAATCCTGAGGTTGAAGCCGCCTATCTTTACTGAGCTAGACCTTCGTCGGTGGTTTCTGAAATCTTATTGATGTTTGACTGTACTAAAGAAGAGCGGTTCGATATTCTTTGAGACTAAAGGACATCACGGACGATGCAACGACAGAAGATCAAAGGAAACAAGGGTTTACTTCACCAATCGCGGCGCTTTTTGCCTTATCTGATTGTACTTTTCATCGGCTTCACTCTGGCTGACTTAGTGATTCTGAATTATCGCCACCTCATGCTTCCGGATCAAGCTCCACCCACGCGCCCACCACTCCCTCTCGGAGACGAAAGCGCCTCTCGCTCTTCCTATGTGAGTATTACTTCCAGAAATATTTTTTCAGCCGACGGCCTGATTCCCGATCCTCTCGTCAGTAAAGATTCTCCGCAGAATCAGCAAGATCAAGCGCCGGTTCTTTCAAGCCTGCCTCTGACTTTGATGGGAACGATTGTCCACTCAAATCCTGAGAAGTCGATTGCCAATATTGAAATCAAAAGCAAGAACCAAGTACTTCCGTTCCAAGTGGGTCGGGACATCGAAGGACTTGCCACATTAACACGAGTTGAGCGCGGAAAAATTATTTTTAGAAATTCAAACAATGGTCGCCTTGAGTATGTTGAAATGAAGATCCAGGGACAAAAGCTCACTTTTCAGGGTGCAAAATCCACTCAAGTCAGTGGCGGCGAAGTGTCTCAGGTGGCTCCCAATAAATTTGAGATCAAACGCTCAGACCTCAATCGTTATTTGGCGGATATGTCGGCCGTTCTTCAGCAGGCTTCGATGAGTCCAAGAAGGAACGCCAGTGGAGAAATTGAGTGCTTCCGATTCAATGCCATCACGCCAGGGTCTATCTACACCCAGCTGGGGATGCAGAATGGCGACTGCATCAAGGAAGTGAATGGCGTTCGTATTGAGTCGGCGGCGCAGGCCATGGATATGTATGGCAAGCTAAGAAATGAATCAGCAATTAGTTTAGGTTTTGAACGAGACGGTCGCGATCAGACAAGCAGTTACAGTATTCGCTAGTCCTGTATCGCTCCTTAGGAAGAGGAGATATTCATGATGACACCTTGGCAAAAGAGCATTGTTCTCGCGCTGGCTCTCCAAATGACTTTCCATCCTTTCGCGAAGGCTCAGTTTGATGAGGACTTTGCACCACCTCCTCCGCCAGAATTTGATTCCAATTTCGGTGGTGATGCCGGGTTTCCCAGCTTTGGCTCAGAATCCTCTGGCGGTTCAACGAATTTGTCAGCGGGCGACAAGGGTCCCGTGAAACCCTCGCAAAAAAACCGCCTGGCGACAGCTCCTATTGAAGAGATCAACAATAAAAATTTTCCAGAAACCATTGAGTCTTTCGATTTTCCGAGTGCGGATATCACAGACATTGTGAAAGCCATCAGTGAGCTCACCGGCAAAAACTTTATTGTTGATCCTGGTGTGCGCGGAAAGATCACCATTATTGCACCCACGAAGATCACCGTGGCGGAAGCTTACAAAGCCTTTTTATCAGCTCTGGCGATCAATGGTTTTGCAGTCGTTCCTAGTGGCAAGTTCTACAAGATTCGCTCAGCTAGAAATGCTCATCGGGATTACATTGAAACTTACTCAGGTCAGTATTATCCAAACTCTGATCAAATGATCACTCGAATCATTCACTTAAAACATATTTCCGTTGAAGCTGTGAATCGAGATTTAAGAATACTGGCTTCAAAAGACGGAGAGCTTTCCCCCTATCCACAAACGAATTCTCTGATCATCTCGGACTATGGATCTAACATCGACCGCGTGATGAAAATCATTGAGCAGCTCGATGTTCCTGGCTTCGATGACCAATTAGAAGTTGTCCCTGTGAAATTCGCTCGAGCGAAAGATATTGCGGAACTCATCGACCGTATTGTTAATCGTGGCGACCGCAATCAAAATAATCGCCAGGGCTCTTTTTCTTCTGGCGTGCCCCGCTTTTCTCGAACCACCAGCACCAGCAATCAGGGCTCCGCGTTTTACATGGTGATTCCTGACGATCGCACAAACTCTCTCATTGTGACCGGGAACAAGGCTGGGATCGAACGGGTAAAAAAGCTTCTTCGCCAGTTAGATTTTAAAATGCGCCCTGAAGATTCTGGTGGCGTCTATGTTTACTACGTGAAACATGGTGAAGCCGAGAAAATCGCCCAAACTCTCTCTGGGATTGCTAAAGATTCAACTTCTCGGCCGGGAGCTTCAGCAGGTGCCTCCGCAGGAGGCGCTGGTAGTGCAACCGGTGTTTCGATGACAGCTTCTGGAGCACAGCCGCCACAAGAAATCTTTGGTGGCGATGTGAAGATCACAGCAGACAAAGGCACCAATTCACTGGTAGTCGTTTCCAGCAAGCAAGACTACGATGTGGTTCTGAATCTTCTCAATAAACTGGATATCCCTCGGGATCAGGTTTTTGTTGAAGCGATCATCATGGAGATGCGCTCGAACGATGCTTCCAGTTACGAAATTGGCTACTTCCAATTCGACAAATCTGGATCCGGCGCTAAAGTGGGATTCAATGGCTTCAGCCAAGGCTCTCTGGTGGACTTGTTAAATCCAGCCAGCGGAGCTGGAACTATTTTGGGCTTTGGCAGCGGCGACACGGTTCAAATTAGATCCCCAACAGGGTCTGGAACCACCACGGTTTCAAGTTTGGTGGGATTTGTGAATTTCCTCAAGCGAACTGCCAATGCGAATATCTTATCCACTCCGTCGGTCATTGCCATGGACAATCAAGAAGCAACAATTAAATCCGGTGACCGCGTGGTCGTCGGCTTTGATCAGCAAGTGGGCACGAACGGCGCCGCAGGAACTCGAGCGCCTAAGTTTGAAGATGCTGATATTATGCTGAAGCTGAAGCCTTTCATTTCGCCATCGAGCAATACGGTTCGCATGGAGATTGAGACTTCGGTCAAACAAATCTCAACAGCAAGAACACCAAAAGCTTTCGAGTCAGACACGCAGCCCCTGGCAAAGCGTGAAATCAATACGAACATCGTTGTTCCGAATGGCGATACCGCAGTGATGGGGGGCTTGCAAAAGGTGGATGACGTGGAATCTGTCACGAAAGTTCCTTTGCTGGGTGATATTCCAATCCTGGGTTGGCTCTTTAAATCGAGAAACACGTCTCAAGAGCGAACCAATATGCTGATCTTCCTCACACCGAAGATTTTGCGCTCAGGAGAGGATTCAAAACGCCTCTTGGGTAGAAAACTTGATGAGAGATTAGATTTCGTAAAGAGCTTAGGCGGCCGAGATCCTCATGGCAAAAAAGTCGATGAGATCCAGAAGAACCAAGCTGTTGGCAATGAAGAAGAGAAAGAAGTGGAATAAGATGGCAAATCTTGATCTGCAGGTTGTTCTCGCAAAAAGTACTTCACTGAACCCTGAACAGATTCAGTCTCTGTTGAGAAATCCCTCATTGTCGGGCTACTCAACCATTGGTGAAAGCCTTTCAGATAAAGAATTCGCCAATGCCGATGAGCTCTTGAGTGAGCTCTGCAGGGAAATGGGCTTAGAGTACATCAAAGATATTCCCGTGAACGACATTCCTGCCGATCTGATTCGCGATCTTCCGATCAACTACGCTAAACAGCAAGGGATCCTCCCCTTCCGTGAAGAGCAGGATCAAGTGATTGCTCTGACTTCCAATCCCATCAACGTGAAAGTGCTCGATGACCTTCGCGTTCTGTTTGGGAAAAGGGTTCGTCCCTTGATTTCAACCTCGATCAAAATTCAAGATGCCATTAATAAAGTCTACGAAAAATCGACGGCCAATTTAGCGGGCCTTGAAGAGGTTGCCGAAGAAGAATATGACCTCGATGATCCCATCATCGATCTTTTGGAAGCTGGTGATGATGATGCTCCAGTCATCAAGCTGGTGAATTCCCTGTTGTTTCGCGCAGTGAAAGAAAAAGCTTCTGATATCCATATTGAACCCTATGAAAAAGATATGGCTGTGCGATTCCGTATCGACGGAATTCTTTTCGATGTCTATAAACCGCCCAAGAAGCTTCAAAACGCCATCACCTCCCGCTTAAAGGTCATGGCCAATTTAAATATCGCTGAAAAACGCCTCCCTCAGGATGGTCGTATTCCCTTAAAGCTGGGCGGAAAAGATATCGATATTCGTATGAATACAGTTCCCACTTCTCATGGGGAACGGATCGTCATGCGCTTGCAGGATCGATCGAATGTGGTCCTCGAGCTTGAGCAACTGGGATTTTCGGATGAAATGCTCCGCAAGATTGAAGAGATGATCACTCGAACTTACGGGATTCTGCTCGTCACGGGCCCCACGGGCTCTGGTAAATCGACGTCTCTTTACGCTTGTCTATCAAAACTGAATAAGCCTGATGTCAACATCCTGACCATTGAAGATCCCGTAGAACAAAGGATTCATGGTATCGGCCAAACACAGGTCAATTCCAAAATTGGACTGACCTTTGCCAGTGGTCTTCGCGCCTTTCTTCGTCAAGATCCAGACATTATTATGGTGGGTGAAATTCGTGACTTAGAAACGGCCGAGCTTGCAATCAATGCTTCGCTCACAGGTCACTTGGTGCTCTCGACCATTCACGCCAATGATTCTTCTGGAGCTTTCCCCCGCCTGATCGATATTGGAGCAGAGCCCTTTCTGATTGCCACTTCTATTTTAGGTGTCATTGCTCAGCGCCTTGTACGTGTTCTTTGTCCGCACTGCAAAGTGAAAGCGGAACCTTCAGATTTTCAACTGAGAGCCTTAGGCATTACCGACGATCAAGCTCGACATGCAAACATCTGTAAAGCTGTCGGCTGCTCTCAATGCAATCAGAAAGGTTACAGCGGCCGAACCATGATTGCCGAATTTCTTCCAGTAACCGATGATATTCGATCCTTGGTGATGCAAAGGAAAGATGGGAACTCCATTCGTAAGCTCGCCATCCAGAATGGCATGAAAACGTTCCGGGATCATGGGGTCCAAAAGGTCTTAGCGGGAATTACGACTATTGAAGAACTTCTCAACAATACACAGTTAGATTTGTAATATGCCGATATTTGAGTACCGCGGATTAACTAAAGATGGAAAAAACACCAAAGGCGTCATTGATGCTGACAATCTGCGCGCGGCCAAACTCAAGCTCAAAAAAGATGGTATTTTTGTCGTCGACTTAAAAGACAAAAAGAAATCACAAGAAACAGGCGAACGAAAAAAAGGCGTCACAAAAACAAAGAATGTTCCTGTGAAAGACATTGCTCTCATGACTCGCCAGCTGGCGACCCTGATAAAAGCGAATATTCCTCTCGTCGATGCTCTGGGTGCCGTGAGCGAGCAAGTTGAAAACCCTGTTCTGGCGGAGTCTCTTGCGGATTGCCGGAATATGGTGAATGAGGGGGGCACCCTTCACAAAGCGCTGGGTAAGTATCCCAATGTCTTCTCTAATATCTACATCACCATGGTTGAAGCGGGAGAAGCTTCTGGAACCCTGGATGTGATCTTAATCCGCTTGGCTGAGTTCACTGAAGCCCAAAATGAACTGCGAAGCAAAGTTCAATCAGCGCTGACTTATCCGTTAGTGATGCTTTCAGTGACACTACTTTTACTGGCTTTCCTCTTTATTTTTGTAGTTCCCAAGATTGTGTCGATCTTTGAAAACTTCCCTCAGCTGAAGCTTCCTTGGTACACCGTCGTCGTCATCGACTTCTCTGGAATTCTTGTGAACTACTGGTGGTTGGTGCTCGGAATTGGGGTGGGAATTTATTTTCTCTTTCAAAATTGGAAAAAAACACCCAGCGGAAAAACCAAATGGGATGCGATTTCTCTCAAACTCCCCCTGTTTGGGGAAATGAATCGCTTGGTGGCGGTCTCTCGCTTTACAAGAACGCTGGCGACCCTTTTGAATGGGGGCGTTCCTATGCTGAATGCCCTAGCGATCGTGAGAAACGTTGTTGATAACGATCAAATTGCCGTGGCAATCGATAATGCTCGCTCGAATATTTCTGAAGGGGAATTCATTGCAGGTCATCTCAAAATATCTGGTCAGTTCACAGCCTTCTTCTTACTCATGGTTTCGATTGGATAAAAATCAGGAGAGCTAGAACATATG
>JBKCXY010000256.1:0-5059 GCA_046315835.1 Pseudobdellovibrionaceae bacterium
TCTGTGATTCTTTTCTTGAGTTTTCTTAATTCTGATTCAGCCTCTTTGCGATGGAAGAAGCTTGAGTCCTTCTCCCCCCCGGAAGTACTTACTTGTTTTTGCGAATTCTTTATTTCGGTGGGTTCACTCATTTCGTTTTGTAGTTTTTGCTGCTGTGACCACACATAGTCATCATAGCTACCAGGATAGTCCAAAAGCTGACCTTGCTCGATTTCAAGAATTCGAGTTGCCACCCGTCTGACAAAAGTCCGATCATGGGAAATAAACACGACGGTGCCTTCGAAGTTTTGCAGAGCCTGCGTCAGTGACTCCACAGTTTCAAAATCCAAGTGATTGGTGGGCTCATCGAGAAGAATCAAAGATTTGCGCTGCAAAAGTACTTGTCCTAAAGCCACGCGAGATTTTTCTCCGCCACTGAGGATTTTCACTTTCTTGAAAACATCGTCGCCTGAAAACAGAAGACTTCCTGCCAGATTTTTAATTTCCTGCAAAAGCACTGAAGGATGTGCTTTCCGCTGCAAAGCCTCAAAGATAGTCTCCGATTCATCAAGCTCATCGGTGGAATGCTGAGCAAAATACGCCACATCCACTTGATGCCCAAATTTCTTAAAACCTGTGGACCAGACACCTTTATCGACGAAACTTTTCAAAAGTGTGGATTTGCCAGCCCCATTGACCCCCACAATTCCTAAACGGTCCCCGCGAACAATTCTTAACTTTACTTGTGACAGGATCTGCTTTTCGCCGTAGCCGCAGGCATAATCTTTCAGCTCAAGGACCTCTTTTCCGGTGGCCATGGGTGCTGGCACCGGAATTCTCGCTTTGATAGGCAGTGCTCTCAGCTCAATCACTTCCATTTTATCCAGCATCTTCATCCGACTCTGGGCTTGTTTTGCTTTGGTGGCTTTTGCGCGGAATCGGTCCACAAAGCTTTGCAAATGCTTTCGTTTCTGTTCTTGATTTTTAAATTGAGCGAGCTCCTGGTCTCGCAAGAGTGCTTTCTGCTCAAAGTAGTCTTCAATATTGCCGGGATACTTGGTCACTTCCCCGGCTTCGACTTCCAGTGTGTGATCTGTGGTGCGTTTCAGAAATTCACGGTCATGAGAAATCAATAAAAAAGCTCCAGAATAACCTTGCAAGAATTTTTCAAGCGCAAGGACAGTTTCCAGATCCAGAAAATTCGTAGGTTCATCCAGCATTAAACAGTTCGGCTTTTGAGTGAGAAGCTTTAAGAGCTGCATCCGCATTCGATAGCCACCACTGAGCACTTTCAGCAAAGCTTGAAAGTGCTTTTCTAACAATCCCAAATCTCTCGCCACTTGCTTCATTTCCCAAATGGGTAGAAGGGACTTTTCCATGACAAAATCTTCCGCTTTTTGCTCGAGATTCCAATCTGATTCTTGCTTTAAGTAGCCAATTTTTAATTGTGATGATCGGACAAATTCCCCAGAGTCCAAATCTGTTTCCCCGGCCAAAACCTTAAAGAGAGTGGTCTTCCCAGCCCCATTAGGCCCGATAACACCCACGTGTTCGCCTTCATTCAAACCAAAGCTCACTTTTTCAAAAAGTAAACGAGAACCGATGTTTTTTTCTGCGTTCAAGACCTGGAGCAGATTGGACATTAGCCAACCACCACAAGATGTCTTTCCACATCGAGTACAGGCGACTTGAGGGGCTCAATCACAACTTTGAGAGATTTATTCTTCTGAGTGGCTTGTGCACATTCTTCTTGAATTTTTTCAAGACGACCTTTCAAAAGAAAATACTTTCCTTTTGATTTTTGAAACTCTGAAGTCATCTGCAAAATCACATCCACAGGTTTAAAGCCCCTCGCAATGACGAGATCTGCCTGACTCAAGTGAGATTCTACTTCCCCACGAACTTCGGCCGATAAGTTAAGACCTGAAATCAAATTGGTGAGGTACTTTTGTTTGAGAGGGCTTTTTTCATAGAAATGAAAACGAATCTCAGGCTTTGCCAAAGCGTAGATCACGCCCGGGAAGCCGCCGCCAGTTCCTAAATCTGCACAGATATTAATCCCTTGAGGAAACATTTTAAGCGGCAGAAGACAGTCAATCACATGATTTTCGATCAGTTCTTTCATGGTCATCTGGCGACTGACCAAGTTGAGCTCTTCGTTCTTTTGGCTCAAGATTTCCAGATACTTCACAAGGCCTGCCCATTGATTTTCGGGAAAACCAAGATCAAAGATCTGCTGTCGATAGGAATCTAAAAGCGAACTGTCGAATTTCATCGACAGTGGTTATGCCTGATTTCCATCTGTGAGACAAGCTCTTGAATCTGCGAAAGGCTTTGCGGGCTCTGAGTCTCAGGTGCTTGGCTCGACAGGTGAACTTGATTCTGTTCAAAAAGGGCGCTTTCCATCTCTCGCTTGATCTGGAATTCGCAAGGGACTGTGATTAGTGCAGAAACCAATAAAGACCACATGTCCTTATTCTAGCGGAGACTTTAAAAATTCCTCGAGAGACTGTGGCTCGGGCCGGAAAATCTGAACTAAGGGCGGAGCTGGATCTGGACGAAAGAGACGGTAGTCCCGCTCTGAAGCCGGCCAAAAAGCTTCGATTTGAAACCCAAGATACAAGATGAATAAGCTTGCAAACCCCCAACGCAAAAGCCGCTCGAACCTTCCCTCTAGAAGAAAATGGAGGGCCTTAAAGAAAATCAACAATGTCAGTACCACATAGATGAAGTTTTCAACCTCTTGGAACTGCCAGGCCACAGGGCTTGATATCCTGATCACTGATAATACACTTGAAACAACAACGCCGACAAAGCCCCAGAACAGATTCAACTCGAGCGATCTGAGAAGCTGAAATTGACCTGTGATCACTTTCTTTACAAAACCAAGGGCTAAAGTGCTGGTCGCTATCCCCCCAACAAAAAGAAGGACAAGAGAGAGCATTGACAAAAAAGATTCCTGAGTAGAGATCATTTTTCCTTGAATCAATAAATGCAACAGATGAAGTCCTGTGAGGATAAAAACGAGCTTCCAATCCTTAAGAGAGCTCTCTATTGATTGGGACATCTCACTGGAAATTCTTAGACGATGTCCTGACAGCTTGAGTTCTAAATCCTGTGACAGGTCAAAGCTTTTGATTTTCCCCTGAGCATGGACTCGGACCTCAACCCCCACTCCTGATTGAGCAAGAACTTCGATAAACTCATCCATGGCAATGACAACATCACAGCGCGGATCCCGCCCCAAAGTCACACGGTGCTGTTGAAATTCGTAGTCACGACTTCGTCCTTTATCTTGCTCGTCCAGCCCAATATAAATCACGGTTTTGCCTCATACTTAAAAGCCAGCAACTGCTGAAGAATCTTCTGCTGCCCCCTGGGGCCATAGCCACTGAGAGTGACCTGCAGTCTTAAAGCTGTTTTCGAAGACAAGGGCCAGTGGATATCCATGTAGAAATCTGAAACCCCTTGAAGCTGCTTTACTTTCTGCTCGCAAGTGCTGACAGAGATCACTTTTCCTTCAGCAGTTTTGAACTGATCCAGGCGACATTTTGCCTGCTGAAAAGAAATCAAATCGCGCTGAGAAACTGAAGTCACCATCTCTCGCAAGTTCGTCCAATTGGAAAACTGCGCTTTTTTCCACTGAAAACCATTGAGATCCTTATTCTCAAGGAATGTCATTTCAATATCAAACAGACCTAGGAAAGTATTCTCAGACAGCGAGATATTATGGTTAAACCGGCAGATTTCAGCAACGCTCACGTACTTTTTCTTTTGATCACTGCTTTGATTATCATTTCCCCAACAATCCTTCCCTTCAGAAAAAAGAGGGACATGAATGGGCCCAAGCTTTTTCTTTCCTTGAAAGGCTTTACCGAGTTTTTCGAGCATACGGAGTTCGTAAACTTTCATTTGAGCCTGTAAAGATTCGTAGACCTCCCCTTTTTTCAGAGGCCCTTCTTGATCAAGTCTTGCTTTCAGCTGAATGAGTTTTTCGACGGGAACCCCGAAGGAAATATTTTGCGACCAACCCAAAATGGAAACATTCACCGCCACCACTTGGAGATCTGAATTTACGATGGGGCCACCGCTCATTCCTGGGTTGATGGGTGTGGACATATAGAACAGATCCGTCACCCCTTGTCCGGAGAGCCCATTATAAATGCCCTGTGTGACCGTCCATTCAATATCCTCAGGCAAACCAAAAGAGAAAACGGCACTGCCCCGCTCAGGAGCTTTTTGAGCAAGACTCACTTGTCCTTTGAACTTGGTGTCGACTTTCACGATGGCTAAATCATTCAAAAAGTCCACGGCCACGACCTGGGCTTCTTTGCGCTCGCCTTGGATTTCGATGAATATTTTATTTTCTTTTTTCTTCCACAAAGCTTCAGCAATGACGTGATAGTTCGTCGCGATCAGCCCTTCACGATCAATCACAAAGCCTGTTCCGTAAGATTTCTTTTCTGACTCAAGCGAACTGGTCGTTTTGACTTGAAAAACAAGTGGCCTCAATAAGTCATAGACCTTTTGAGAATTTCCCAAAGCCGACGTTGAAAATAAAAGTAAGCTGATGAATGTCTTTAAACTCACTGCCCAAAGGCTATTTCAGATTTCTTGAGAAGCTCAAGCACTTTCAAGGTTTCCCGTTAAAATTTCCGATGCTCCCAAGAAAGCAGGGCTTTCCACGTCTGTTTTTTAAGCAAATGCTCTGTGACTCGGTAGCCCAAGCAATAGGCTTCCCGGTTGAGCTCCCGATCTTTGGAAATAAAAAACCATCTCCGAAATGCCTGATCATACTGATCCACGTCATCATAGGAGATTTTTGCATCCCCGAGAAACTCACGAGCCATTTTTGAAACTTGCTCAGGATTAGAAACTGACTCAGAATCCTGTCCCTGGTCTCTGCGACCGCCTCAATGGAGCCAACATTGACTTACGAAATCTGCGTGTTCGTTGGTGATTTCTGTTTCTTGTAAAACAAGAAACAGAAATTCCGTCCGATTTCCCTTTTTTCTCTAGAGAGTTAGGTAGTTAGAGGACGGCGTTCTGCTGAAGGGACAGGATTTTGAGTCAGTTCCAG
>JBKCXY010000257.1:0-1243 GCA_046315835.1 Pseudobdellovibrionaceae bacterium
CTTTAGAGGGTTGGCATGATGTCCGTGCGGAGAGGTGAAATCAGATCTGTGCCAAAGTGATCGATCACCTAAGAACCAAATTCTCGAGACTCAAGAAATTTGAGTTTTCAAAATTAGCTGTTCACTATTTCGAGGGAGGCAGCAAAAATGCCTGCCCCCACTTGGATGCTTTGGAATCTTGGATGAGTTGTAGTTGCGCCTGTCGGACGAGCTTAAGGGCTTTGGGTAAGTGGCCACTTCCGACCACTAAGACCGCAACGAGTGCAATTGATTGAATGAGTTTATCGAGTCCCATGGGACCTCCTTTGTTGGTTTGGTTTTGAGCATTGGAACTTTGAGGGACGATGGATTTCGTCCTAAAATTAAGAATCCGATTCCTAGAATTTGGAATTTCCAATTCTAGAAAGGGTTCTCAAACCTGCTGTGGGCCAACAAAAGTTGCGTTCGGAACAGTGTTACCAGCGTGTTACCATTCTGTTACCAAACTTCGGAAATGCTTCGAAATATCGTGAAATACTGATCCACTCGATTTTCTAAATGAAATTAAGCCGCTACCGCGACTTTACTAAGTTATTTTAGGTCTAAATTTTTTAGGAGGAAAATTGGATGGATTGAAATGACTCGAAACGGTCCGAAATGATGACTTTGGTCGAGCCTCTCTATGCGCCACTCAGTATTTGGCGCATAAATGGCGCAAATTGCAATCACCTAGACTTATTTTAAAGGAGTACTTGGGGCAGAAGAGAAAGCAAAACTACGAATTACAGATATGTGTGATATTCAAAAGCTGATTACGACAGACTTACTGGCTAACCTCTGCTTATTGATTTAAACAAAATCAATAAGACTCAAATAGAAGAAGTATAATGAACATAATAGTATCAATGGGGGAACTAATCTTCGACTTGCCCACTCGATACATTTTTTGAAATTGTTGAGCAATTCTGAGTCAGCACTAAATCGTTCTCGAATTTTGAGTGCGAGGAAAAGAGGTAAAACGTAAATCATGTTATAGAATAGCAGAATGCTATGTTTTTCCAATTCTGGCGAAGTTGAAACATGAATGATTTCAAGTGCTGCGAAATAGGGAATTGCTGTCGGTAGATCCGTTATCGTCGCAACAACAGCATAAATCATGATGGCCGAACTACTATTCAATATCTTATCAGAAAAACTAGTTTGACTCGTTTCCGACTTCCAAGACTTAATCGCCAGATATAGAAGTGTGATGGCAAGTAAAACT
>JBKCXY010000258.1:0-1461 GCA_046315835.1 Pseudobdellovibrionaceae bacterium
ACTCACTTCTCTACTCATATATGACTTCACAATTGATGATGTCCTCAATGAGCTTGAGTTTGAGCTTTTGAATTGCCACATCAACCACACCTTTTTCACCAAGCGCATAGGCTTGATTCATAGGAACCGGAACGACATAATTTGGCGTGATATAGCCAATCCGTGCCACCCAGCTTTCTGTGTTTATGTCTCTGACTATGATCTTTGGTTTGAACTCTGATGCCTTACTCATGATCAGTTCCCCTCAATTTCTTTCAGCGCGGCTCTAAGTTTCGTCAGCATAATATCATTGTCTGCACTGTTCGCCCGAACTGTATCCACCAAGTCTTCTTTTGCCTCTGCCTCGGGGTCATACCCACAAGGGTCAATGATTCGCTCGCAAAGGTACTGATCTAATTTTTGCATGAATGATTTCGCCACAGCGAGCTTTCTTTCGAGGTCTGCTAGTTTTCTAGCAAGCTCTTTCTCATAACTTTGTGTTGGAACTTTTACCAAATAACCGATGGCCTCCTTCAGCCGCTCATTTTCTTTTTCGAGGTCTGCGACTTCTTGCTCTTGTGCTTTTATATTCATGTGAATTAGTTTTGAAACAATTGAATGAGACTCCATTACAAGACCGTCAATTGCTCTAACCATAATGCTAGTAACTGGAATCTCGATGTCTCCAGATGTAAGTTTTATTTTTATAAAATCAAATGCCTCAAACTTTTCAGAACCACGTTCGTTTTGAATAGATAACCACCAATTTTTTCTTAATGGTATTTCTTCTGCTTTACAGCTTGCAAGCTCCTCTTTACTCAGCATGATCAACCTCTCTTGAAATGTTTCAAACACATCATAATAAAATCTCCATAAGCCTCTATCTGCTCATCTGTGTATCCATTGGCCCTACCAATCTGTTTAAAACCTAAAGCCCACTCTGTAATTGGCATAACCTCGCACCCAATTCTCAAAGTTCCATCAAAAGTGTAAAATGCTTGATGTCTTTGCATCTGAAAGATCATCAAATCGGAAAAGCTGAGATTGGCAGAGCGGAGATCGGCATAGCTGAGATCGGCAAAGCTGAGATCGCAATTACTCAAATTAGCCTTTTCGCCACCATCTTCACTTTTTAACCATTTATCATGCTTGTCTAAAATATCTTTTAGTTCTTGCTCGCTAATTTTTCTCATGATCGGCCTCTCTTAATAAGCTAAAGACAACTCTGTCTGCATCTATTGGATAAACGTCACCAATTACAAACCGCAAGCATGGAAAATCTTTCGATGTGTAATGTTGAATGTCCTCAGTTTGCGACTTTGAAGTTCGAGGCCAGTAGTAAAGCTCACACTTATCGCCTTTCTGAAAAGCCCTATCATTGACTCTTATTTCAAAAGTCTTTGTTCCATTTCTTACATTGTTGTAATGCTCTTTATAAATTTTTAACTTGTGACAATTCTTACTCAGCATGATCGGCCTCGG
>JBKCXY010000259.1:0-5823 GCA_046315835.1 Pseudobdellovibrionaceae bacterium
CCGAGCTCAATGTGCTAGAAGCAGTATTTGGATTCGAGACTTTTTCGCACTAATTTATTCATCACATCGTGACCTGCTTTGTAGAGCACCACATGACCCATCAATGGCATTCCCAAAGTCACCAGATCCCCGAGAGCATCCAATGCCTTATGTCTCACGAACTCATCATCCCACTGCAGACCTTTGGGGTTCACGACTTTTTCATCATCAAGCACAATCGCATTGTCCAACGAGCCGCCCAAAGCTAATCCCCGAGCCTGAAGAGCTTCCACGTCTTTGAGGAATCCAAAAGTTCTTGCCGGAGCTATTTCCTTTTTAAAGTTGTTCTCGTTGATATCGAGATCCAGTTTCTGCCTGCCAATGGCAGGATGAGGAAAATCAATAGTCACAGTCAGACGAAGTCCATGATAGGGCACGACGTAAGCTTGCTTCTCGCCTTCAGAAAAATACACTGGTTGGGTGACGTAACAGTATTTTCGCGGCTGCTCTTGCTCGACTAAGCCCACCTTCTGAATCGCCGTCAGAAATGGCAAAGCCGATCCATCGACGATCGGAATTTCAGGACCATCCAGCTCGATGAAGAGATTATCCACGCGCAAAGCACTCAGCGCCGAAAGACAATGTTCCACCGTCGCCACAGAAAAAAGATCACTGCCTAAGGTGGTTGCGTATCCCGTGGCTGACACTAGCTCTGCAAAGACTTTCAGTGAAGGACGCTCTTTGATATCGCCGCGAACAAAGTAAACACCCGTATTTGGCGGTGCTGGCACAAATGTGAGCGTACAAGGCTTTCCTGAATGAAGCCCCACACCTTGAACTTGAACACGCGAACGAATGGTTTTCTGCAAGAACATGGCTCTAATTTAGTGGGATTCGGCTGCCTTCACAAGGACTTTCCCCACCTCAAGGCCTGCCCAGTTCCGAATGAGAGGTGTGTGCTTATTTTGAATTTGTTGGATTTGAGCCACACTCAAAGATTTTGAGGTTCCCAAAAGATACAGCAAAGCCGCTTCCACAGATCGAAACACCCCATCCCGACTCTTCAAGGCAAAAGAAATTCCTGAACTCAATGCGATTCCACAATAAACACCTTCAGCGCCGACTTTGACCATCACTTGATCTCCACTCGTGCGAATCACGTCGCTGCAAAAACCTTGGCTCCCAGAAATATAATCTGGCTCAGCAAAAATAGATTTCAATATCACCTTTGCAGAATCTTTTTCTTCTGAAGACAAATCAGTTCTCAGGAATAATCTCATCCCTTCCGCAAAAGATTTGAGGGGTGTGGCATAGGTGGGAATTCCACATCCATCAATCCCCCAAGGAGCTTTTGAAAAATCAACGCCCATGTAACGACTGAGCTGTTCTCGGAGTCGAATTTGTAAGGGGTGATCATATCTCTCATAAAATGCGGTCTTAAACCCAAGCTGTAAACACGTGGTCAGCATGCCAGTGTGCTTTCCCGAACAGTTGTTATGAAATTTGGTGGGCTTTTCCTCGGCTTTGATCATTTCTTTGTAGCGTTCAGGCGCAAAAGGATCATGAGCTCCACAAACCAGATCCGACTCTTTCAAGCCCACCTTACTCATCCAAGCTGACACACAGTCCGTGTGGATTCTTTCTCCGAGGTGAGACGCGCAAGCAAGACAAATTTCTTTCTCTGTGAGGCTCTTTTTTTTAACCGCTCCTGAAAGCACAAGACTCATCGCCTGAATGGGCTTGATCGCTGACCTTGAGAAGTAGAGCTTCTCGGGATCACCATAGGACTGGACCATTTTCCCCTCAGCATCCAGGACCACAATGTCCACAAAATGAACACTTTCCGGGTAATTTCCACGGGTCACTTGAATTTCTAATGGCTGAGTTGAGTTAATCCGAAACATGAGAACTAGATTTAGCAGAGGCGGAAGTGCACTCCAAGTCGAATTTATTTATTTATATGGTGCTGCTTTTTTCCCTGACGGCCTGCGCTCAAAAGGGAATTCAGGAGCAAATGGAAGAGAGGAGATCTCAAACAAGACCTCACTCGTCCTCATTGGCTTCTGAAACTTTCTATTTGCACCATCGCTCGCCAGAACCGCAGGCGGTCAACAAATGGGAATTCTACTTCAAACACTGTCGGTTGGTGGAAAGAAATCCTTTCCCTACCCGAGATGAATACAATTGCTCCGAACCCTACTGACAAATTCGGCCTGCGATTGTTCCAGGGTTCGACCCTCAGTCGAAATCAAAAACTGACTCAAAACCCTGTCCCTTCAGCAGAACGCCGCCCTCGAACTACCTAACTCTCTAGAGAAAAAAGGGAGATCGGACGGAATTTCTGTTTCTTGTTTGACAAGAAACAGAAATCACCAACGAACACGCAAATTTCATCAGTCAATGTTGGCGCCATTGAGGCGGTCGCAGAGACCAGGGACAGGATTTTGAGTCAGTTTCTGTTACTCTTGATCATCAAAGGCGGCCGAGCCTGTGAAAAAACTCAGCACTTTCCCGCAGAATAAAGATGGTTTCGCTTTCGAGCTTCTCAAGATGAGTCATCACTGTGAATTGTAGTTATATTCTCACATCGAGACAAGAAAAGCTCTCAATCAAAAACCAGAATTTGACGATAGGCTTTCATCCAGAAGAGAGGAATTTTTAATGAGCATGATCGATCGGTACAGAAAAAAAGGTGGCTTTGTTCAACTTCTATTGTTGATAGAGACCTCAGGAAAAGACAAACAAGAGAAGTTCCTCAAGCTGATCAGCGATGAAAACCCCGCCTGGGAGCAAGAAGTCCGCAAAAAAATGCTGACCATGGACAAAGTTTTGGGCTGGAATCAGGCGTATTTGATGGAAATCTTTCCGCGAATTCCCGTCATGCAGCTGGCCATGCTCACCGGAGCTGTTCCCGAGGAAAAGAAAACGTATTTTATGAATGTCCTGGGCTTTAGAGAACGTAAACAAGTGGAAGATATGGTGGCGGAGAAGAAGCCAGGGATTGGGGAAGCTTCGGCAGCGATTATGAAACTGTTCGCGGAAATCCGCAAAATGGTTCAAGAAGGGTCTCTTAAATTCGAAAAATTTGACCCTGAAATGACAATTCCTGACAATATTGAAGAGCTTCTGGGAAAAGCCAAAGTTCTGATCAATGCCAAAGATGCCGAAGCTGCCTACACAGCGGCTCACGTCGCGGACGCCCCCGTCCCCGCGGGGATCCCGCAGAACGTGATCGATGAGCTCAGCCAGCTGAGAAAAAAACTGGTGATGCTCACCCAAGAAAACCAGCGCTTGGGTCATGAAAATCAAACCATGAAAGACAAGCTCGATCAGATCAAAAAGATTGCCTAACGGCAGTCTTGACAGAAGGTGTAAAGTCTACCCGGTACCTTGAGTTTTCTGAAGGCTGGGTTAGACTCCGGCCATGAAAACACGGCGGTTTTTGCTGATCTTTATTTTCTTTGTAGCACCTCTTGCGTCTGCAAAAATTCCCCCCGATAACAAAGTGATTGAAGTCCTCGCACCCGCGAGAGAACAGCAATTGCCCCATCAGTTCAAAATGCTGGTGTGGAATATCCAAAAAGGCCAAGACAAAGATCGCTGGGCCAGAGATTTCGCTGTGGTGAGTGCTCAAAAAGACTTGATCTTGATTCAAGAAGGCATGCGTGATTCTTTTGTCCCGGTCGTCTTGAAAAAGAAAACAGGATTTGGATGGTGGCTGGCTACGTCTTTCTATCAAGACGATGGGAAAGAAAGCACCGGAGTGATCACAGGATCCAAAGTTCAACCGGTCGCTCAGCAGTTTCGCCGCAGTCCTGGTCGTGAACCGATCACAGCCACTCCTAAAATGACCCTCATCAACTATTACACTCTTCCGCAGGGAACTCCACTGATGGTCGTCAACACCCATGGGATCAATTTTGTTTCTACAGGCACTTTTCAAGACCAGATGGAAGATGTGGGGCAACTCATTCGCTCTTTCAAAGGAAAAGTCATCTGGGCCGGGGACTTCAATACTTGGAACAAGAGCCGTACGGACATTCTGGAACGAGTGATTCTGATTGCAGGACTCAAGCAAGTTCCTTTACTGGATGATGATCGCAGCCTAGTGCTGGATCACATTTTTATGCGGGGATGTGTTCCTGTCGGAGCAAAACTTGAAAAATCCATCAAGACCTCGGATCACTATCCATTGACCACTGGAGTTATCTGCCCTGAAAATGGGGCATGATTAAAGCGACCCTTAACAAAATCTACTACGGAAGCTTAGAAACCGGCATTAACGCCATTGAAGTCTTCCTACGCCTTCACCTCTTAGTTTTTTATTCTCAAAGTTTAGGTTTGAGTGCCACGAGTGTGGGCTTTGCACTTTCGCTCGGAATTCTATGGGATGCCATCACAGACCCTGTGGTGGGAAATTTTTCGGATCGCTTCCAAGCCCGCTTTCACACTCGATGGCCCCTGGTTCTTTCAGGTGGAGCTTTCACAGTGCTCTTTTTGTGGCTTCTGTTTAATCCTCCAGCAGATCTTCAGATGGATCTGTGGTGGTATCTTCTGTGGTGCTGCTTGGGCCTTAATACCGCGACAACTTTCCTTGGAATTCCCTACACCGCCATGGTGGGAGATCTCACTTCAGACTCGAATGAAAGAGGCCAGTACATTGGTTGGAGACTTGCTTTCGCCAATTTGGGAGCTATTTTAGGAATTGGGATTCCCGGGTACTTCTTGGCTCAAGAGAACCCGGCAGCTTACTCGGAAAGCAGTGTCACCATTGTCTTCGTTCTGTTAAGCACTTTGGCTTTTTCAAGTCTTACCAAAGTTCCGCGATTGAAAGTCCAAGCGCAAAAATCTCTATCCCAAATTCACTTTCCTCGTTTCTGGGAAAATCTGCCCTTCCTCTGGCTCGTGAGCGGTTTTTTTGTCGTCAATATTGGGCTCGCCTTCAATTCGGCAGCAGCTTTGTTCTTTTACCGCCTGAGGGTCCAGTATCAAGAAGCTGAAATTCAAAAACTGCTCCTGCTTTTCCTTGTGGTTTTCACTCTCAGTATTCCCTTGTGGATTTGGCTCGCTAAACAATGGGGCAAGAAAAGAGTCCTCGTTGCCGGAGCTTTCTTATTGGGAGTTTCTAATTGCCTGATCTACCCCTTTCTTCCCGTCGGCGAAGCTTTTTGGGGATACTTCTGGGCGGCCACGATCGGTGGTATTCTTGTGGGCTCGAGTGTCCTGATGGAATCCTTACTCACAGACACCATTGAATACGGCAATCGAAAGAGCCAAAGCGACGCTTTTGGATTTTATTTCGGAGCCTGGAAGTTTTTTGGAAAGGCCTCGAGAGCTGTTGCCGTTTTGATCGCAGGATTACTTCTTGATTGGGCCCAAGTAAATACTCCGCAAAGCTTTACCGAAGAACGCTTGGCTTGGATTTTCGGCCCCGGCGTGGGGCTCTTCTTTATGATCGGGGCTTTGGTGATTCTTCCCCTCAGATTGACACAAGATCAAGGTTCGCAAAAAAATTAACAACTGACTCAAAATTCTGTCCCTTCAGCAGAACGCCGTCCTCTCACTACCTAACTCAAAAGAGAAAAAAGGGAAAGCGGACGGAATTTCTGTTTCTTGTTTGACAAGAAACAGAAATCACCAACGAACACGCAGATTTCTTAAGTCAACGTTGGCTCCATTGAGGCGGTCGCAGAGACCAGGGGCAGGATTTTGAGTCAGTTATAAAAATTAGAGCTCTTGTAAGTGCGCTTTGGCGAGATCCGTGATCACGCGACCTTTTTGAGTTTTCTGAAGGAGTCCTTCCTGGATCAAAAAAGGCTCATAAACTTCTTCGAGGGTATCGGT
>JBKCXY010000260.1:0-1082 GCA_046315835.1 Pseudobdellovibrionaceae bacterium
TCAATGAGTTTCCCGATCCGAGAATAGAACACGGAAGCGACCAGAGCATTGTCTGAAGAATAGAGGGAGTTGGTGAGAAGCTTCACTTGAACTCCTCGAGCCAGTGATTCTTCGAGCAAATTGTCTTTTCCTGTGATCACCACATAAGGAGATTCCAAAACCAAAGACTGACTGGCTTCTCGAGCAATATGACGAAGACGCTGATAGAGAACTCGAGATTCTTTTTTAAAACCGGGAAGGTCAGCAGCAAAAAAAGTGTCCTCACAGATCGTGAACGGCTGCTTTTCTAGCTCTTGGCGGCCCACATCTTCGACGAGTGCCAGCTTTTCAAGATCCAGAGAGCTTGGCTCTGGAAATACCTTCATCCTTCTTTGCATTTCTTCATACTGATACTTCTCAGATCTATATTGTCTCCACAGCCGTCGTCCAGTTTCAGAAACACTAGCATCATGACGAAACTCTCTTTCATTAGTATAGCCAAAGTCCTCAATCCGAGGCTTTAAGACAAGCTCTCGGCTTTCGCTAATTTTCGTATTCCAGAAATATTCAAAAGAATTCCGCAGCTCAGTAACGATGGGACCTTTGATATAAACATCCCGGTCTAAAAAATTGAATTTTGTCGACAGATCAAAGTACTCGTCAGCGATATTGCGACCACCTGTGATCGCCTGCTCACCATCAATAATGAGAAGTTTTCGATGAGTGCGATGCTGAGTTTTAACGAGATCTAAGAGAAAAGCATCATTATAAAGTTTAACTTCGATCCCGTGCCGGCGCATAGCTGTCACAAAAAAACGATCCACATCAACACCCAAGGGCGTGCTATCGACAAGAATCCTGACTTTCACGCCTCGTTGAGAAGCCTTGATCAGTTCTCGAGTGTAGATTCTCCCCGCCGTGTCAGTTTTGAGAATATAGTACTCTGTCTCAATCGACCGCTCAGCTCTTCGAATGAGTTCAAGACGCTGATAAAGAGAGGCTGAGCCTGAATTGAGCAGTCTCAGAACATGAGGGACCTGTGAGGACTTCACAGCACCTTGTTGGTAGGTAAAGATCTCCGATGAGCTCCCCCAACCAAGGAC
>JBKCXY010000261.1:0-3153 GCA_046315835.1 Pseudobdellovibrionaceae bacterium
TGTATCCGATTCATACCTATGCCAGCGAAGAACTCAAAAGACATTATCTTCCCAAAATGGCTCTCGGGGAGTGGGTTGGCTGTTTTGGTCTCACAGAAGCTGATTTTGGTTCTAACCCTGGGGGCATGCGAACCACAGCCAAGCTTCAGGGTGATCACTATGTTCTGAACGGAAGTACAATGTGGATCACCAATGGTAATCTTGCAAAGCTCGCCATCGTTTGGGCGAAAGATGATCATGGTGATATGATCGGTCTCATTGTAGAAACAAATCTTCCGGGGTTTTCAGCGCGTGTGATTGAGAAAAAATTTTCGCTGAAAGCGTCTATCACCAGCGAACTCTTCTTTGATAATGTGAAAGTGCCCGTGACGCACAAGCTGAATGTAAAAGGACTGAAAGGTCCCTTCTCATGCTTGAATCAGGCGCGTTTTGGAATTGCGTGGGGAGCCATTGGGGCCGCTCAAGCGTGCTTTGATGAAGCCCTGAGTTATGCAAAGACGCGCATCCAGTTTGATAAGCCCTTGGCGGCTTATCAGTTGGTCCAAGCCAAACTCGCGAACATCGCGACGGAAATCACAAAAATGCAGTGGATGACATTGCAGCTCGGACGATTGAAGGATGCAGGCCTTGTACAGCCTCATCAGATCAGTCTTTGCAAAATGAATAACGTTTCCACAGCATTGGATATCGCAAGAACTTGTCGTGATATTTTGGGCGCCAGTGGAATTACTTACGAGTATCAAGTGGGTCGTCACATGTTGAACTTAGAGAGTGTCAACACCTACGAGGGCACTGAGGATATTCATCGATTGATCGTGGGCGAAAAGATTACCGGTTTCCCTGCTTATCGATAACTATTCTTTCAAGACCATGAAATCGAAATTGAGGAATGCCATCACTTCAGGCTCGGTGCTTTCAACGACTTCGTCGGACTTCTTTATAGCCTCTCTCAGGATGTCTTTGATTCTTTGTGCGTCTTTGGCTCTCAATGTGATCACCGTCGAGTAGCTGAGGTCATTCTTGGTCATGTTTTGCATACGCTGAATAGCGACCTCTCGCCAGTTCCTTAAGTGGGTCCAAATAAATGGGGACTCTTTTCCAATAAAGGTCGATTTGGATCCAACTCGCTTGATCTGTCCTCGCTCTTCCACGGCAAGGCCTGCCCGAAACAGAAACTGCAGAATTCGATCGATCTCAGATTTCTCAATACTCAAAGCTTGGTAGAGGTTCTGTCGGTTCTGATAGGGAGTGAGAGCAATCAGAGAGTGGACGGCGATATAGGTCCAAGAAGAATAGTACTCACCCAGTTGTTCGGTGCTGAGTCGGTCATTTTCTTTTTGCAGCAAGCGATCCAGCTGTTGTGATTCATCTTGAAGAGTTTTGATTCTTTGATCGAGGCGATCTTTCAATTTGAAGTGCGAAGCTTTTTCTCGCTCCACCAAAATCATGAAGTACTCGATCTGCGATTCGCTGAGCCCCATAAACTCGGCCACAAGGAGAGCCTGCTCATTGGAGAAATCTTTGCCGGAGCTTAAAACTTGAGACAGAAAGGTCGGGTGAACCCCTGTTGTGGCTGCCATTTGGCTGAGTATTCCACGGCCTCGTTTGGGCTGATTTTGCACCCAATCCTTTAAAAAAAGACGATAATTCGAGTATTTATATATATTCATTACATGTGTGATATCGGAGGGTTAAGCACTAATCTTTATCAATTAATAAAGATATACATTTAAAATTTATAAAGTAATTATGGATACTTAATGCGCTGCATTATATATTCTGATTCAAGGTTGGTCAGGGACGTAAGGATGCGTCCCAATTTTTTCAAAATTTCTATCTATCCCTTTCCGTTGATCCAAGACACCAAACAAATAAACTCCTCCGAGTTCATTTGACACTAATTAGCGGGAAGGGATTCTTTTTTCCTATTGAGATTCAGATTGACGAAGCAAGGGAACTTGCTTTTTTTGAGCAAGGCTCAATTCAATTCCGGGCTGAAGGCGATTGTAATCGACAATTTTTTCATAATTTAAAAGATAAATATCAGTCCATCGTCTCGTGGTGAAATAGTGCTTCTGAGAAATGCGTTGCAAAGTCTCACCCACGAGGACCAGGTGCTGGATCCAATCGTAATGGCCAGAGGCTTCCACTTTTTGTTTGATTTGAGGGGCGAGAGTCTCTTTGTCTTTGAGTTGATCCACCGTGATTCGATGAGTGGGGTAGACAGAGAGAAAAAGCCTGCGAGCTTCCGCTGGATTTTCTTTCGCCCACACTTTCACGGCTTCTCGCACTTTGGTGCGAGCTTTCTCGAGATCATTGTTAGATTCAAGTACAGCTTTCAGAGCCACATCTTTTTTTGTGAGTGCCTGTGGCATCTGCTTTTGCTCATTTGCGGGCACTCTTTGTGGAGCTTCTTTCAGAGTTTGAACAAGACTGAGAGCATCCAGTTTTTCTTGGGACTGACAAGCAATTCCGGCCAGCAACGAAACGATCACCAAGCCTGCGGCCGAGAAAGCCGCTAGAACCTTGCGCCGAAGCCAAAGAAACCTCTTCCTGCCAGGAGTGAAACTTTCTGACTGCGTTTTGTATCGGTGTAAACCGTATTGCCTAATCCCCATCCGCCCTCAAAATAATACTTTGGCGAGATATCACTTCGACCTGTAGCTCGAACTTGGGTGGAGCTTCCACTGATCCCACTCGTCAGAGCTTGAGGATAGTGAACCACCTGAATATCTGCCCACTTAGGTCTTCGGAGGAATGGGAAAAAACCAAAGAGGTAATTGAACCAGTTGGGTAAACTTCTGGACCAAAAGAGGCCAGCGCCTGCAAAATTCACTGGATCTAAGGATTGATATTTAAATTCCATCGTACTGAGGGCCCAACCAAAAGTCTCGGTCCAGCCAGTCACTCCGGGGCTGAAGCGATAGAGAAGATCAGTGTGAAGATTCATGTATTCAGAATCTTTTTTGCTCGACACCGCAGTTTGTAGATAGCCTACATTGAGGCCCCAGCGCTGCCTGCTGAAATAATAGCTTCTACCGAAAGGCTCATTGAACCAATGAGTGGCAATCAAGTCGCTCACAAGAGAAAGATTTCCGCCGGTGGCAAAAGAAATTCCTACGCGACCCGAGAGATAAGTTTGAGGCCCACGGT
>JBKCXY010000262.1:0-1732 GCA_046315835.1 Pseudobdellovibrionaceae bacterium
AAATGGGAATCGGACGGAATTTCTGTTTCTTGCTTTGCAAGAAACAGAAATCACCAACGAACACGCTGATTTCATTGATATTTGTTGGATTCATTGAGGCGGTAGCGAAGACCAGGGACAGTATTTTGAGTCAGTTTGTGGTTTTCTTAGGTATGCGCCATTTATATGGTGGCGCATAGAGAGGCTCGACCAAGGTCAGCATTTTCGGACCGTTTCGAGTCATTTCTATCCATCCAATTTCCTCGCTGCGGCGATAAGAACGTTGTCTCAACATCTCTTCATGCTCCAATGTAGCTTTGAAAACGCGGTATCAACTGGTAGCATAGGATGTAGATTTGCGGACAACCGTCAGTTGGATAGCTGAGCGCTGATTTTACCGTCCCATCATATGCGTTCTACGATTCTTCGAGGTGGTAGGATTGAACAATCTGACTTTTTCAATGCACTTGCCTTTTCATTTGATACCCCATTGGTTGGCCCAATGGGGACTTATGATGGTTCTTTTTTTTATCCTGAATGAAATCGTTGTCCGAACCAGTCCCAATCGGCAAATTTCAAAAACGAGACCTTCAAGACAAGCTTATCTGAGGGACTTCAAGAATTTCTTATTGGCGAACACATTTGGATTTTTCTTCGCCATACTTCTACAAATTTTTCTGTCTCAGAAAGGTTGGTTGAAAGCCTACAATAATCCCGAGACTTATGGATGGAGTTATTATTATTTTAGTATTTTTTTGGTGATCATTTTCCATGACATTTATTTTTATCTATTTCACCGTCTTTTTCACCACCCCCTTCTCTATCGCTTCCATCGAATTCATCATGAATCAAGAGTGATCAGCCCCTTGAGCTCAGTGGCATTTCACCCCTTAGAGGCATTTTTTGTTTATTCCTTTATTAGTATTTTTCTTCTGGTGTTTCCTTTGCACACGGACGTCATAGTGGCTTACAGTTGGGTTATTGCACTCGTTACCGTTCATGGCCACTCGGGAGTCGTCCACGTACCAAAATTTATGATGCGGGGAAAATGGGCTCGGGCTGTGGTTACATCGTATCACCACTCACTTCATCACAAATACCCTAATTGTAATTTCGGACTTTACTTCAACTTCATGGATCGAATTTTTGAAACAGAGCATCCTTATTTATTGAAGAGTAGTGAAGAGTTTGCCGACTCCATTTCTTCTAAAAAATCGGGCCAGACCTAGTAAAGTAAGAACAAAGATCCCCGCGGCTAGATAATAGAGCGTATTGGGATTTTTGGTGTAGAATGTTCCTCGAGCATCTCCCACCGGCGCTTTTATCGCAATAAACCCCTGAACTCCTCGCTCCATTTCTTCAAGAATTCGACCATTCATGTCAATGACGACGGTGCCACCATAGTCAGCTGACTTAAAAATCGGAACGGCATTTTCTATAGATCGAAGAACGGCCGCTGCAAGTAAATGATCATGCCCCCCAGCCCCTTGGAGATACCTCTCATAGCCGATAGTGATCAAAAACTGCGCTCCGGCCTCAACATATTCCCGTGCATATTCTTGATAAAAGATTTCATTACAAATGACTCCACCCCAACGATACTCCCCTAATTCACCGAAAATAGGCGCCGGGCTGCCAGGAGCCAGCTCTGAGATTCTAAAGAATTTTCGAACCCCTGGAAAAGTATTCAGCCAAGTCGGCAGTGACTCGCCAAATGGCATCAATTTGCGCTTTTGAAATGCCGCTGTTTTCA
>JBKCXY010000263.1:0-3309 GCA_046315835.1 Pseudobdellovibrionaceae bacterium
ACGATAGATTTCTCGGTAATCACCAAACAGAATTTCATTCACAGCTAAGGTTTGAGCCTTTCCATCAATGGTCTGAAGCTTATCGACAAAACCTTTCAGATATTTGTTCTTTGCTCTTTGTAGTTCTGCGGCAGAAACAAGGGCACCTTTCATCTTTTCAATTTCTTGCTGAATGATTTGCTCCACTTTCTTCTGATCTACTTTCCCCTTGAGCAGGGCATAGATGAAGATCACTCCAGGATCCGCATTCGTCATATTATAGCCACCCACATGGGTGACCAAAGATTCTTTGTAAGCTAATCTTTCATGAAGACGAGAACTCATCCCGTCCCCGAGAATAGCTAAGGCCACATCAAGAGCATAAGAATCAGGGTGTCCTGCCTTCACTCCAGGATACCCGATATTAAAAGATACATTCTGCACATCCCAACGAATCTCTTTACGCACAGGTTTTGATCGTGGTTTCTCTTGAGGAAACTCGACCTTTTCCACAAGACGAGCTTCGAGCCGACTGTAGTATCTCTCGACGAGCGCTTTTGTTTTCTTAACGTCGATATCCCCCGAAATCACAAGAACTGCATTGTTGGGAACATAAAACTTGTCGTAGAAAAATTTGAGTTTCTCTGAGGTGTAGGCTTGGATGTCTTGCATGTATCCAATGACCGGCCAGCGATAAGGATGAACTTTGTACATTTCACCAAAGAGGGCCTCTTGCAAGAGTCCAAAAGGATTGTTGTCCACTCTCCACCGGCGCTCTTCTCCGACCACTTGGAGTTCACTTTTTAAATCCTGAGGATTCAAAGAAAGGTATCTCATCCGATCGACTTCCATATCCATCATGAGCTCGAGCTTCGCAGAAGGTAAATTCTGGTAGAAACCAGTATAGTCCCATGTCGTGAAAGCATTGTTGGTAATTCCATTTTCATGGAGGATTCGATCGAAGTCTTTGCCGGAGTATTTTTTAGCTCCTTTAAACATCATGTGCTCGAGCATATGAGCTGCGCCTGTTGTCCCAACACTTTCATTGCGAGAGCCCACTTTGTACCAGGTGTGGTAGCTGATCAGTGGCACTGAGGAGTCTGGAGCCAGAAGAACGGTGAGACCATTTTTTAATTGAAATTTCTCAACCGGGAAATCGATCTTTAATGTTTCTGAAAATGCTTGATCAGGCGAGGAAAGAAGCAAAAAACAAATGAAAAAAGCCGACAACAATTTCTGAAAAAGCATGAAAACCCATCCTTGGTACACAAACTCAGCGATCCTGCTGATCGTGATTTCAAATTATTGCACAGCAAATTCAGAGAAGTAAACGTCCTTAACCACTCCGTCTTTAAGGATAGAGTTGATTTCTCCTGCGATACGATCCTTGAGAAAGAGTTTACCTTGAATGCTCTCGACTTCCGCAAAAGATTTCTCATTCAGAATTCTGACAATACGGTCACGGACTTTAGCCCTGTTCTCCGTAGAAATCAGTTCTTCAAAGCCATCCTTACCTAACATTTCTAAATTTACTTCTAAGCGGACACTTCTTTTGGGCTCACCATTGAGATTCACTGTGAACTTCTCCATGGTGTAGATCAACGGACCTAGCTTTCCGAGCTCGGCATCCAAAGCCTCTTCACGAGCCTTCTTCGCCTCTGCAAGCTCGCTTTCTCGAATGGCCGGGGCATGATGCCCTAAAGTTGACTTGTAGACCAGGAAAGCGCCTCCGCCCAAAACTCCTAAATTAAGAACCGCAAAAACAACTCCTAAGATCAACTTAAGGTTTAACGGTTTCTTTTCTGGAGGGGCCTGATTTGCTTCTGCCATCTTAACTCATTTATCGGAGACCAGGACCAAAGGCTTGAGGTCTTCTCCTCTATTTTTGAATGGAAATTTGCTAAAAATTGAATAACTTTTTGCCAAATCCTCCCTGACAATTGAAACTGGTCGTATGCGCTTACAAATACTTTTGATGGCTCTGAGTTGGTGTGTGGGCTCAGGGGTCGCTTTTGCTCAGTCTCAAGACGAAACACTTTTCCCTGCGGGAATGATTGCTATTCCTGAAGATCCCCATTTCTCCAACTACTCCTTTGTGGTCGATAAATCGAAACGCATGCTCTACGTTTACGAGGGACAGGGCGAGAAAATTAAGAAGTTAGCGGAGTATCCTGCAGACATCGGAAAGAAAGCCGGTGATAAACAAAAGGAAAATGACCATCGCACGCCCGTGGGCATCTATTTTTTAGAGAAAGAACTCACACAGCCTGAAATCCCCTTTGATCTTTACGGAAATCTCGCTTTCACGACAGATTACCCCAACATTTTTGATCGCCGCGAACAAAAGACTGGCTATGGCATCTGGCTCCACGCGGTCCCCGACACAGTTCCCCTGACTCGTGGTTCCCGTGGCTGCGTGGTGGTTCGCAATGATGTTGTCAAAACTCTCAAACAATTTGTAAAGCTCGGACAAACACCGATTGTGATCTATGACCAGATCAGCTACCTCAATACAGCGGATTACAAAAACCAACGTCAAAAGTTTTTGAACTTTTTTGAGTCATGGCGAACAGCTTGGGAAAGTCTGGATGTTGACTCATACATTAAGTACTACGATTCAACATTCAAAAATGATCAGATGAATTACAGGCAGTGGTTTCGACACAAAAAGAAACTGAAAGACCTCTACACCTTCATCAAAGTAGAACTGGGTCCGCCACTCATCCTGCAAAATAAAGATCAAGTGGTGATCCGCACCGTTCAAAGGTACACCTCAAACTTACATTCTGATTTTGGTGAAAAAACGATTCATGCGAGATTTGATACCAATAACGGATTCAAGATAATCCGTGAAGACTGGAAGCCTTTACCTGATCCTTTGGCTTCAAAAAATACCGAGCCTAAAATAACACCGGAAGATCGACTGCCTTCCGGCGCATCAAATAACTAGTTTAGTGTTGATCGTTGTCTGAATTTTTATCTTCCAAATTCAAAGGCTCAGCATTCCCTGATGAATCTTGGATCGTCTTCAAGTGATTCTGAAGGTCTTCTTTACTGTAAGTGCCGTGTTTGAGGTTTGCTTCTTGTAAACGAACATCGAACTTCAAGTTTTTTAAGGCTTTATCTAAAGACATCGAGAACTCCTCAGTTAATTGGGCTCTCAGTTATAGCAGAGTCTTTGGCTTAATTCCACAAACTGACTCAAAATACTGTCCCTGGTCTTCGCTACCGCCTCAATGAATCCAACAAATATCAATGAAATCAGCGTGTTCGTTGGTGATTTCTGTTTCTTGCAAAGCAAGAAACAGAAATTCCGTCCGATTCCCATTT
>JBKCXY010000264.1:0-4770 GCA_046315835.1 Pseudobdellovibrionaceae bacterium
GCTCACTTCAAGTGGAATTTTGTTTGGGATGATGACTTTGATTTTGCTTTACCCAACCTGGATGAAGCTCACTCACTTGCTGCTCGCTCATGGAATTTGGATCCATTTGATTCTTTGGCTAAACCGCTTCACCCGAAGCGAGCATTCCTTGAACTAAGTGAACTTTTTCATTGATATCATCACTCTCAAGAATAAGCTGCTGAAGATCGTGATCAAGAATGAGATATGAAGCGATGCAACCAATGACTTCGCTCGGAGTTTGAATATTTCGGATCAATTGTTCCAGATTGGCTGGATCTGGAATATTGGTTTTGAGCCACCCCATCAGAACTTTATGCACAGTCATAAAATGCGCGGACTGGGACTGCGAAAGCTCCAAATTTTCCAAAATGGGATGAGCTTCAGCCACAATGTACGGGAAACCAACATCGGTCACATTCCCTAAAAAACACTTCCCTTGGGATTGAAGAAAAATCAACATCGAACCGTCGGCACGCTCTTCGAGAATCAAAGGCATTCCAAAGCCGGCCACAGGCCTGACAAATCCCAACTTTTCTCCGACAAAGTACTTGTGCTCAATCTCCGTGTTATCGACGTGCCCAATCGCAATGGGTGTCCCCGTGCGCAAAGAATCCTTCACCATTTGGATGTAGCGAGGTTCAAAAATATTTAAGGGCTTCGACGTGGATGGCTGAAAAACGACTTTTCCGAGGGGAAAAACAAAGACTCTCATGTTTCAAGGATATCACACGTTGGCTTTTCCCGTGCAAAGTTCAGAATAAAATTTTACAATCTCAATATGAAACGCGGCCAAGCTGTGATCTTTTTTGACGGAGTCTGCAACCTTTGCAATGGGGCCGTGGATTGGGTCTTAAAAAGGGACAAAGAACAGTTCTTTCGCTTTTCTTCACTTCAGAGTGAGTTCGCAAAAAAACACCTCCCGAAAGAGCGAACGGAAAGTCTCGAGACCGTAGTTATCGAAACCGAGGATGGAAAAATCCTTCTCAGATCCGAAGCCGCTCTCTATGTGTTGTCGATGATTTATCAGAGACCATGGATCTATGCCTGGGGACTGAAGATTCCTCATTTTTTCAGGGATGGGGCCTATCAGCTGATCGCTCGCTCTCGGTATCAAATCTTCGGCCAAAGAGAAACTTGCCGATTACCGACTCCTCAGGAAAGAGAACGCTTCCTTGAATGAATTTCCTCGAGAGCCTTCGCGAGAAGACCTCGATCTAACTCGACGATTTTTTCTTCGACAAATTTCCCAAGATGCCGTGATTGGATTTCTTTAAAACTCAAATGATCCTGAAGATGAAATTGATAACTTGCGACCTCAAACCAATACACCGTGAGATCAATTTTCACTTTCGGAAAATCTCCGTGCGAAACCCCGAGGCGCTCGCCGACTTGACCACGCACACCCAGTTCTTCTTGGATTTCTCGAGCGAGAGCTTGTTCGGGAGATTCCCCGATCTCTATTTTTCCCCCTGGGAATTCGAAACCGCCAGAGTCCAGTCTTTCAAAGACAAGCAACCCTTCCCTCGTTGGAGAAAGAATCGCAGCTCCCACAACTTGAATATGTCTTTTCTTTGACTGATCTTCCATTTCATCTCATCATGGAGAGGAATGTTTCGTGGTTCAAGATCTCTCGCAGATTATGACAAAAAAAATGCTGTCATTTGGCTGTCGCTGGCCTTTCAAGCGGGAGCCATTAATGCAGGAGGATTCCTCGCTTGCCATCGCTTTGTGACTCACACCACGGGTTTTGCGACTCACTTTGGGGCCGAAGCAGCGCAAGGGCACTGGGTCTCAGCCCTAGGAATGCTTTCAGTGCCTCTGTTTTTTCTTTTAGGAAGTATGACTTCTGGATTTTTTGTCGACCATCGCTTGGCCCATTCTCGCGAACCTCATTATAGCTGGAGTTTCGGACTCATGTTTCTCACCATGCTCTTTGTCACGGTCGCTGGGCACAATGGAGTCTTTGGCGAATTTGGCGCTCCACTCAATATGACTCGGGACTATCTTTTGTTGGCCTTGCTGTGCTGGTGTAGTGGGCTTCAGAATGCCACGATGACAAGCGCTTCTGGTGCAGTGGTTCGCACGACCCACTTAACGGGTCTCACGACAGATTTGGGTATTGGCTTAGTGCGAGCTCTTTCTCACATCAATAATGATCAGGTGCGCAAAAACGAAGTCTTAGCCAACTGGATGCGGATCGGCCTCATTGGCGCTTTTATTCTGGGTTCCTTTGCAGCCTCCTTTGTCTTTCTGAATGAGCAGTACTCGGCCTTTGCAATTCCCGCATTGATCTCACTTGTCTTGACGGTTGTCGCAGCTCAAAATCGGTGGCAGACTTAAAAGTTCATGATTGATCTTCAAAACTCCTATTTTGTCATTCTTCTCGGTGGTGTCGCATTCTTCATGTATGGAATGACCATGGCCTCTCAAGCTCTCGAGAAACTGATGGCGAGCCGTATTTCCCTTCTATTGAATAAGGTTTCTTCGAGCAACGTGCTTGCCATCGTTGTCGGAATTAGCCTCACGACGGTTCTCCAATCTTCGGGTGCTGTGACTTCCATGCTTGTGGGACTGGGCTCTGCCAAAGTGATTTCACTCTCCCAAGTGATGGGTGTGATTATTGGGACAGCCATTGGAAGTACGCTCACCGTTCAGCTGATCAGCTTTAATCTCAGTCATTACGCGCTCCCAACTTTAATCGTGTTCTTTACGGTCTATTTTTTGGCCAAGAAATCAGGAATCAAAAATTTTGCTTTGGTTTTTATGGGCTTTTCATTTCTGTTTTTGGGTTTAGGACTCATTAGCGCAGCGGCCAATCACTACGCTCAGGTTCCTCGTTTTCAAGAATTTCTGATCACGCTGAAAAGCAATCCACACCTTTCCCTTCTGATCTCCATGGTTTTTTGTGCCTTTGTTCACTCCAGTGCTGCCACCATCGGGGTTGCCATGGGACTCGCTCAAGCTGGAGCTATATCCCTGAATGATGCCATGTTTTGGGTTTATGGAGCGAACATTGGAACCACCTCAACTGCTTTGATCGCTGCCGTTGGCAGCAATCACGTGGGAAAACAAGTGGCCTGGGCGCACTTTTTTTATAAGACCCTGAGCGTTGCCATCTTTCTCATTGAACCCCTTCACAATTACTTTGTGAAATTCGTGGGACAATTCGAAACCACTATTTATCGTTCGATCGCGAATGGCCATCTCATTTTTAATATTGCTTCTGCCGCTCTCTTCTTTCCATTTATCAACCCAGCATCCCGCCTCATCGAAAAAATGTTCCCCAAAGACCCCAAAGATGATTTCACGGCGGAATATCTCTCTATGAATAACTACCAAAGCACAGCCCTCGCGGTTTCCTATGCCCAGAGGGAGATTCTCAGAACTGCAGATATTGTGCTGTCGATGATCCGAGACTCTGTGAAGCTTTTCGAGACTGCTGATCCTTCTTTGATTGAATCCATCAAAGACCGAGATAACAAAGTGGACTATCTCTACCGAGAAACAAAAATGTTTTTGCTTGATCATGCGAACAAGAGTCAATCCGTGGTTCACCAGAACGTGATGTACATGATCATGTTCTTGAGCGATCTTGAGCGCGCGGCAGATTCCATCGATATTAACATCACCACCCTTGCCATTAAGAAAAACGCGCTCAAACTTGAGTTCTCTGCAGATGGATGGAAGGAGATCCTTGAGATGCATGCTCAAGTGATCAAAGTCGCCCAGATGGCCATCAGCGCCTACACTCAGCGTGAGATGTGTGAAGAAACCATTCAGCTCAAACGTGAACTTGCAAAGATGGAAATCAACCTCCGTGAAAACCATATTGGGCGCCTGAATAAGGGAATGCGAGAATCCATCAACACGAGTTCTATCCATTTAGATCTCTTGAGCGAGTATAAGAGAATTGCAGGCCTTCTCTGCTCCCATGCCTACTCAAGGATATAGTTCACGAACTCTGCTTTAAAGAGCTGTTTTAATTTTTTCAAGAAACAAAAACGGAAACTGATTCATTTCCTTTTGACCTTCCTCGAGCGCTTTCTTGCGAGCTTCGAGAGGATTTACTCGGGCTTGCCCCATTTTGGGCATCGCGATTTGATCTACTTTTTCTGAGAACTGAATGAGGTAAGATTCCAAAGGCACTTTTTCGCCGTGAACTTTGTTTGGATAACCTTTGCCATCAGATCTTTCATGGGTACAAAGGACAATATTCTTCAGCTTTTCTGTCAGTGGCAATTTTCGGGACAAACATCGATTGAGTGAGACGGTTGGATGCTGGCAATACTCCTTCAGCTGTTCTTCATCCATGTGATCGGCGGTCCCGGCTTTCCTTAGATAAGCCGAAAGCTTGGGACTGAGATCAATCAGCCCGATGTCACAGATCAGTGCGGATGTCATCACATCTGTTGAGTCTCCTACACTCGACATCAAACTTAAAAGACCCGAGTATGCAGCTAAGGAGGGAGATCTTTCGACAGAACCAAACTCGCCGATGCTTGAAGTGTTCACGACTTCCCACGCTTCACCCACACTTGAAAGCGACACTAAGAGATCTTTTGCTAGGCCCTGACACTTTTCAAAAAGATCTTTCCCTTGCTGAAAAGAACCAATCTCTGATTGATCAGACAGTAAAAATACTAAGTCGGTGTGGCTCGCACAAAAATTCAGGTACTGAGCTCGACATCGACTTTTAAGCCCGGCTGCTGAAGCATCTGTATTCGCCACGACATAGGCACGATACTGATC